>JAQGKN010000364.1 GCA_028290085.1 Hyphomicrobiales bacterium | reverse complement strand
ACACTCGCCGGTTCTGCCTCCGATGCGGGCTATTCGTTGGGTACGATCCCTCAGGCGCTGATCGGGCCGGGCTCAGTCATTGTCGTGACTTTGGGGTATTGGTACCAGCCGCTTATTGGAAGCGGTTTCGTCTCGCGGAGATATATCACCAAGCAGGCGTTTTACGCGCCGAGTTTCGTTCCTTCTATCCCGGTCACTGATGGCTCCAGCATGCTCGTTTGCCCGGGGTATTGAAATGCGCTGAACGCCAATCTTTACGCTCGTTCATCGAAAACGGCGTCTCGCGATCATCGAACATTTATAATTATCCGCCATGCTCGCAGCCATATTGCATCAGAGCGATTTCAAAGCTGCACATTCAGAGACGCAGTTTAGGCCGATTGTTCGGCCCCATTCGATTTTCGGAGTTATCTCCATGTCCTTAGCCCAGCGTATTTCCGGCTTCGCGCGTGACCGTCGGGGCAACGTCGCGTTGTTGACTGCTCTCATGCTCGTTCCGATTGTCATCGGCGTCGGCGGCGCCGTCGATTACAGTCGCTACGTCAACACGCAGAACGCGCTCAACATGGCGTCGCAGGCAGCGACCATGGCGGCAATCAATACCGGACGCGCGCTTTTTGCGGCCAATCCCGGTACGATTACAATGGAAGACGTCCAGGCGGCCGCCCTGGTACAGGCGACAAATACTTTTGGCGCGCAGGTCGCAGCCGTGGCGGGGCTGGATTATCAGCTGTCTGGCATGTCCCTGACACAGACTGGCAATGTGCTGAGCGCGAAAGCTTCCTATAGCGCAGCCCTGGATACGACCGTGCTGAAACTCGTCGGCGTTAGCACGATCCCGCTCGCTGGAGCGTCGGCGTCGAACGGGCCGATCGTCGGCGATTCGACCGACCCGAATTATGTCGTGCGCGAAACGTTCGAAAGGCCGGAATCCTTTGGCTGGTTCAGGAACCTGAACCAGTGGCAATCATCCCGCGGGGTCGAAATCGGCACGGCGTCGTTGAATTACGGAACCACGGCGCCCCAGGGCACGCATATCGCCGAGCTCGACGGCAATGTGAATGTTGCCATGTCGAAAAAGACCTATCTCGCGCGCGGCACTTACGAGCTTCGTTACTGGTACACCGACCGCATCACGATCGCAGGCTATGCGCCGGCTTGGCTCTGCGGCTCAAAATCGTCCGACATCACCTGGTCGCCGGGGTCGGATGCCGCGCAGGGCGATCTCGTCCAGACGAACCGGATCGGCGTCTATCTCGACGTGGCGCTCACCGATGTGCCGCCCGGCTACATCAATTCTAGCTCCAACAATCTCATCGACGTCTGCGCGTCCAGCGGACACAAATGGGTCGAGCGCTCCGTCAAGATCACCATCACCGCGCCCGGTTATTTCTGGCTGACCTTCCAGGCGGAAGGTGCGAGCGACACGGTTGGCGGGCTCATCGACGATATTCGTATATGCAAGGACACATGCCCGGGAACGGTGCAGGAAAATTTTCCCTGGACGCCGAATACGGTCGTGTTCACGGACAGTTTCGAGAACTACGCGACTTTTACAGACTGGGGGACCTTGTCGGCGAGCGGCATCAACGCCGGGTGGACATCGCAATCGACCGGCTGGTCGATTGCGCCCGTCAACCAGATGGACTTTTGGTATGCCTATACGGGGCTCGGTCTCGAACTGGACGCCGCAGCAAATCGATCCATACACAAACGCTTCCTGCTCGATCCCGGCTATTACCGGATCGAATATAAGTATAATGTTGCGTCGCCTCCCGTTGTTCCCGGTTTCACATCCGTCAATTGCGGGGCCACGCCGGCTGCAGCGAATTACGCTGCTTTGGCCGCCATTCCGGCTGTCTTTACGGTCTGGGGCTCGCACGATGGGGGAACGAACGCCGTCGGCCTTTATATGGACGCGAATGCGAATTATGCGGCGCCGGTCGATCCCACCAATACGGTGCATGAGAATGCGGTCTGGTACAATCCGGATGGCTCGGCCGATAATGGGACCTATCCACATCTCCCGGGCCAGCTGCTCGACTTTTGTACCTATTCGCCCAACTGGATTACGCGAACCGTGAACGTTCGCATCACGAAGCCGGGCTTTTACTGGCTGACCTTGAGGGCGGAAGGCACCGACGATATGATGGGCGGCATGATCGACGATGTCAAATTGACCGCGCTGGGCGGCCCCAGCATGTCGTCACCTCCGTATGGCGCAGTGACCATCGCGCCCGGCGGGCTTCCCGCGGGAACGCCGATCGTCATGGGCGCGATTTCGGTCGCGGCACAATAGACTTCCGTCGGCGCACGGTGGTCTTGGCCAAAGGCCACCGTGTCATAAGGCAATCTTCACTTCTTGCGTGAATATTGGTGCCATTGATCTTTCGTATTTCACGCCACAGTTTTCAGGACAGGCTTTACATGCCGTCGCTATTCAAAACTTTCGCAGCATCGTTGCGGCGGCTTCGACGCGACAAGAGCGCCGTCACGGCGGTCGAGTTCGCCATTGTGGGCCTGCCTTTTTTCGCACTCATTTTCGTTCTCGTGGAGGTCTCGCTGACTGCCTTCATCCAGGCGAATATTGACGATGCTGCCATCGAACTCGCGCGTTCCGTCGGACAAGGCAAAGTGCAGGGACGCATCGTTCCGGCCAGCCAATTCAAAACGACTTATGTCTGCCCGAAACTGCCGGGGTTCATCAGCTGCTCGCTCGTCGAAGTCATCATCGTCCCGATTCCGGCCACACCGACGGGTAGCCGTGATCTGATGGGTCCCTTCGGCATCCCCGTGGCGGTCGGCTCGTCGATCTGCCCCGGGGCGGCCGGTGACTACGTCTTTATTCAAGTCTCTTATGCGATGCCGAAGATATCGCGGTTTCTTCCAGGTGACGGGGCGAGCGACGCATCCGGGAACCGCCTTCTCACGTCGGGCGTGGCGATCAAGAACGAGCCCTACACCGGCGGCGTCGTATCGGGGTGCTTGTCATGAAGCGTTTCCACATCAACGCCTTCCTGCGCGCGACACGTGGTGTTGCGGCGATCGAGTTCGCGATGCTTGTCCCGGTGACCTTTGTCATGATCGCCGGCACCTTCGAAACTGGGCGCTACATCCAGAAAGCGCGTCAGGTGCAACAAACAGCGGTCAATGTGGGGCGCATCCTGTCGCAGACGGCAGGCCCTTTTTCCGACAACGATCTCACACTCGCGCGCAACACGGTTTATCTCTCGATTCCCGATATCGCGACCAAAACCAAGGGTGACACGCGTCCGGTCTCAGACCGCGTGCGGGTGAACTTGATGGCCGTCGATATCACGATGGCGCCGTTTTGCGCGCCCGGCACGAGTTGCAGCATCGCGCGTCCAAACTGGGTGAGCTCCGACTCTGAGCGCAACTGCGACCAGCTCAGTCTTTCGGCGACGGCGCTCGACTACGACCCCGGCAAACTGCCCGTGGGAATGCGGCTCAATGCCGGGTCGGTGCTAGTTGTCGATGTCATCTACAATTATCAGCCCATTGTGGGCGCGTCGTTTATTCCAGGCGACGCCTTCCGCATGGTGCGGAGCGCCTATTTCGACCCACGCCTCGTGAGCACTTTCACGCTCAGTAACGCGTCGGGGAATGTCGCGCAGGCTTGCAATTGAATGGAACGGGGAATGTGTTCGTGATGACATTGTATCGCAAATTGCTTTCCACGGCCGAACGATTCAATCGCGACAGGACGGGTGTTGTCGCGGTCATCTTCGCGCTGCTTCTGTTGCCGCTGATCGGCCTCGTTGGGCTGGCGACCGACTATGGAATGGCGCGCGCCAGTCAGGGACGGCTTCAGGCCACCGCCGATGCAGCAGCGCTTGCCGGTGCGCGTGCCGCGCGCACCGTCTTGTCAGAAACCGGCGGGACGCAGGCCGAGGCGATCGATGCCGCGAATTCGCACGCGAACAGCTACATGATGAAGGTAACATCTGAAGGCCGTGGAATAACGATCGACAGTTCCGTTGCGAGCTTTCAGGTCAAGAGTGGCGAGATCATTGGAACGCTGAAGTTCACCGCCCGCAGCAAAGCCAATTTCGCGCCGCTGTTTGGTGTTCCGAGCCTGCAGATCGGCGGAACCGCGGAGGCGAGGGCGGATCTGGATGGCACGAGCGTGGCCACTCGGCAGAAACTGGTCATCCTCGTCACGGACGGCGTGTCCGACGAAAGCCCAGCTGGCTCAATGTCCGAGCGAAACTACCTGCGGCCGATGCGTTCGGCAGCGATGCAGAGCTGGAAATGCGACGCACTGAAGCAAAAGAACGTGCGGGTGGTCGTGGTCGAGACTTTCTACATCCCGATTGTCACAGGCAACGGCTCCGGCTTCTACAACTACTTGGTCAAGCCTTGGGAGGGCTCAATTTCGACAGCCCTGAAGGGGTGCGCTTCGCCGGGCGTCGACAATTATTTCCAGGCGAGCAGCGCCGCCGATATCGAGGCGGCCATGGCCAAGGTGTTTGCCAGCGTGGTGAATCCCTTGCGGCTCACGAACTGAAGCCGGGGGGTTCCCACGGCCCTGCTTTTCGGCTAGACAGCCTCGACTTTCGGGCCGGGGCTCCTGCCTGAACGCCCTTATAGGGTTTTCGGAGGACGCGCTCCGGCCATTCGAGGCCGATAGCGCGGCCTTTTTTTGTGCGCTCGGCGGGTGGTGGCTCGCCGGCAAGCCAGACGCGGACGAACATGCCGAAACGCACAGACATCTCGACCATCCTGATCATCGGAGCCGGCCCCATCGTCATCGGGCAGGCCTGCGAGTTCGATTACTCCGGCACCCAGGCGTGCAAGGCGCTGCGCGAGGAGGGGTACCGGATCGTTCTGGTCAACTCCAATCCCGCCACCATCATGACCGACCCCGACATGGCCGACCGAACCTATGTCGAGCCGATCACGCCTGAGATCGTCGCCAAGATCATCGAGAAGGAGCGCTACGCCGTTCCCGGCGGCTTCGCCCTCCTGCCCACCATGGGCGGCCAGACGGCGCTGAACTGCGCCCTGTCGCTCAAGAAGATGGGCATACTCGAGAAGTACGACATCGAGATGATCGGCGCCTCGGCCGAGGCCATCGACAAGGCCGAGGATCGCGAGCTGTTCCGCGACGCCATGACCAAGATCGGCCTGGACACCCCGCGCTCGCACCAGATCAAGACGCTGAGCCAGGCCCTCGCCATCCTCGACGATATCGGCCTTCCCGCGATCATCCGCCCGTCCTTCACCATGGGCGGCACGGGCGGCGGCATCGCCTACAACAAGGCGGAATATATCGAGATCATCGAGCGCGGCATCGATGCTTCGCCAACCAACGAGGTTCTCGTCGAGGAGAGCGTGCTCGGCTGGAAGGAATACGAGATGGAGGTCGTCCGCGACAAAGCGGACAATTGCATCATCGTCTGCTCCATCGAGAACATCGACCCGATGGGCGTGCACACCGGCGATTCCATCACGGTCGCCCCTGCGCTGACGCTGACCGACAAGGAATACCAGATCATGCGCGACGCCTCGCTGGCGGTTCTGCGCGAGATCGGCGTCGAGACCGGCGGTTCCAACGTCCAATTCGCGGTCAACCCGGAAAACGGCCGGATGATCGTGATCGAGATGAACCCGCGCGTGTCGCGTTCCTCGGCGCTGGCCTCCAAGGCGACGGGCTTCCCCATCGCCAAGGTCGCCGCGAAACTGGCTGTCGGCTACACGCTGGACGAAATCGCCAACGACATCACGGGCGGGGCGACGCCAGCCTCCTTCGAGCCGACCATCGACTATGTGGTCACGAAGATTCCGCGGTTCGCCTTCGAGAAATTCCCCGGCGCCGAACCGCTGCTGACGACCGCCATGAAGTCCGTCGGGGAGGCCATGGCCATCGGCCGCACCTTCGGGGAATCACTGCAGAAGGCGCTGCGCTCGCTGGAGACGGGGCTTTCGGGCGTCGATGAGATCGAGATCGAAGGCCTGGGGCAGGGCGACGACCGCAATGTGATCCGCGCGGCCCTGGGCATGCCCACGCCAGACCGCCTGCTTGTCGTGGCGCAGGCGCTGCGGCTCGGTGTGTCGCATGATGAGATCTATGAGGCCTGCAAGATCGACCATTGGTTCATCGAGCAGTTGCAGGAGATCGTCGATCTGGAGGGCCGGGTCCGTCGCAACGGCCTGCCGGGCGATGCTGTCAACTTCCGCATGCTGAAGAGCGCGGGCTTCTCCGACCTGCGGCTCGCATCGCTGACGGGTTCAACGGAAGCCGAAGTGCGGGCAAAGCGCCATGCGCTCGACGTGCGCCCCGTCTACAAGCGCATCGACACCTGCGCGGCCGAATTTGCCTCGCCCACGCCCTATATGTACTCGACCTACGAGACGCCTTTCGCGGGCGCGCCGGTGTGCGAGTCGCGCCCGACGGAGCGCGAGAAGATCGTCATTCTCGGCGGCGGACCCAACCGCATCGGGCAGGGAATCGAGTTCGATTATTGCTGCTGCCATGCCTGTTTCGCGCTCGCCGAGGCGGGTTACGAGACCATCATGGTCAACTGCAACCCCGAGACTGTTTCGACCGACTACGACACCTCGGACCGCCTTTATTTCGAGCCGTTGACGACCGAGGACGTGCTGGAGGTACTGGCCAAGGAGAAGCAGGCGGGCACGCTGAAGGGCGTGATCGTGCAGTTTGGCGGCCAGACACCGCTGAAGCTCGCCCATGCCCTGGAACAGGCCGGCATCCCGATCCTGGGCACGTCGGTCGATTCGATCGACCTCGCGGAAGATCGCGACCGCTTCAAGCGCCTGCTCGACAAGCTCGGCCTCAAGCAGCCCAAGAACGGCATTGCCTATTCGGTCGAGCAGTCGCGCCTCATCGCGGCCGAGCTCGGCCTGCCGCTGGTGGTTCGCCCGTCCTATGTGCTGGGCGGCCGCGCCATGGCGATCATCCACGATCAGGCGACGTTCGACGATTATCTGCTCGGCACATTGCCGAGCCTCGTGCCCTCCGATGTGAAGGCACGTTATCCCAACGACAAGACAGGTCAGATCAATACGGTTCTGGGCAAGAACCCGCTGCTGTTCGACCGCTATCTGTCAGACGCCGTTGAAGTGGACGTCGATTGCCTCTGTGACGGCAGGGACGCGTTCGTCGCCGGCATCATGGAGCATATCGAGGAGGCCGGCATTCATTCGGGCGACTCGGCCTGTTCGCTGCCGCCCCGCTCGCTGTCGCCCGAAGTTCTCGCCAAGCTCGAGGAACAGACGCGCAGAATGGCGTTGGCTCTCGATGTCGGCGGCCTGATGAACGTGCAATACGCGCTCAAGGACGGCGAGATCTACGTCCTCGAAGTCAATCCGCGCGCCTCACGCACGGTGCCGTTCGTGGCCAAGGTGATCGGCCAGCCGATTGCCAAGATTGCGTCCCGCATCATGGCGGGCGAGAGCCTCGCCAGCTTCAATCTCAAGGCCGGTGGCTACGACCATGTCGGCGTGAAGGAAGCCGTGTTCCCCTTTGCGCGATTCCCGGGTGTCGATACGGTCCTTGGGCCGGAGATGCGTTCGACAGGCGAGGTCATCGGCCTCGATCGTTCCTTCGAGGTTGCCTTCGCCAAGAGCCAGCTCGGCAGTGGCACCAAGGTGCCGACCGAAGGCACCGTGTTCGTATCCGTGCGCGACGCGGACAAGCCGCGCGTTCTGGCTACGATGCAGCTGCTCGCAGGGCTTGGCTTCAAGATCCTTGCGACGGGGGGAACGCAGCGCTTCCTCGAAGCGGCGGGTGTCCCTTCGACCAAGATCAACAAGGTCTCGGAAGGGCGTCCGCATGTCGTCGACATGATCAAGAACGGCGGCGTGCAGCTGGTGTTCAACACCACCGAGGGGGCGCAGGCGCTGTCCGATTCCCGCTCGCTTCGGCGCGGAGCCCTCTTGCATAAGGTGCCTTACTACACCACTCTAGCAGGAGCGATTGCAGCGTCGCAGGGAATCAAAGCCTACAAGGGCGGCGATCTTGAGGTGCGGGCGCTGCAGGACTATTTCAACTGACGGCGGAGCGGCCTTACCGGCTCTCCGTGTAGACCAGCGTGAGGGTTGTGGCCGTTGAGGCCATGGCGCTTGCATCAGATAGCCTCGTGGCTCGCCAGGGTTTTTACCCTGCGGCCCGGGGTTTTTTTGGCCAGCGGCCGGTCGAGCCGGACCCGTCGCCCAAGCTCAGAATTCGGAAAGAGACGCGAAATGGAAAGGTTTCCCATGACCGCCCCCGGCTACGTGGCGCTCGAAGTGGAGCTGAAGCGGCGCCAGCAAGAGGACCGGCAGAAGATCATTGCGGCCATCGCCGAAGCGCGCTCGCATGGCGACCTCTCGGAAAACGCCGAATACCACGCCGCGAAGGAAGCTCAGACGCACAATGAGGGCCGGATCGCCGAGCTAGAGGACAAGCTGTCGCGCGCCGAGGTCATCGACGTCTCCAAACTGTCGGGCAACACCGTCAAGTTCGGCGCCACCGTGACGCTGGTCGATGAGGATACCGAGGAAGAAAAAGTCTACCAGATCGTCGGCGAGACCGAAGCCGATGTGAAGGGAGGCCGCGTCTCCATCACTTCGCCCATCGCCCGCGCGCTCATCAGCAAGAAGGTCGGCGATACCGTCGAGGTCATCGCGCCCGGCGGCGGCAAGAGCTACGAAATCCTGAAAATCGCCTTCAAATAGGGCCGAGCTCAGGCTCTTTGTCCCCGAAAGCCTTTGCACTTCGATATCTTGGCAATATGCAGGCGCAACCCTAGATCCTGGGTACGGGGCGTTTCAGTCCCCGCAACCCGGGAGATCGTCCGATGCGCTTGTTCTCGTCGTTAGGTGGCAAAGCTGCCACGGGTTTCGCGCTTGCTGCCGGACTGATCGCCGGTTCCGTCCCCGCGCTCGCGCAGGGCATGCACTTCCGCTCAGTCGTGATTGACACGTCGCCCCTCGTGGCTGCGGGTTATCCGACTTATGCGCTGACGGTCGAGCGCGCCGTCGCGCCATCGGTTGCTGAGGCTTTCGCCGATAGCATCGATCCCTCCGATCCGCGTGGTCTGCGCCTCGTCGTGCGCATTCTCTCGGTCAATCTGCCGCTGGCGACGGGCGCGGACCGGGCCTCAGAGAATGACTTCATGAGGAGCGAGGGACTGATTGTGGATGCGCGTGGCCGCGTGCTGTCAGTGACGCCGGTTCTTTCGCCCGTCAGTGCCTGGACGAGCCCCGCCAATCTCCCCTCCGAGGTCTCGGACTTCCGCCGCATCCGCGCGCTCGGCCTTCACGCAGCCTTTTGGATCAAGCGTCAGCTGCCGGCATATTGAAGCAGCACCGCGATCCGTGATTGGCCGCAGTCGCTTCAGGGGCTAAACACGCCCGATGAGTAACGATGGATTCGAACATTCGCTGGCCCCGGGCACACGGGCCTGGGTGCTGGCGTCCGGCAAGATCGGTCATGAGGTGAACTGCCTCGGCGTTGCCCACGAACTCGGGCTCGATCCCGAAATGCGTGCTGTGCGGCCGCGCCTGTTGTTTCAGGCGCTGGCCCCTTTCGGCCCGATCGATCCGCGCGATGCGGCTCGCCATCCGGCGGCGTCGATGCGCGGACCGTTTCCAGACATCGTCTTCGCATCGGGGCGCACGACGGTGCCCTATCTGCGCTACCTGAAGCGCGCCTCCAAAGGGCAGACCTTTACGGTCTTCCTGCAGGATCCGCGGATGGGGCCCAAGACGGCCGATGTGATCTGGGTGCCCGAGCACGACAGGTTGCGTGGTCCCAATGTGGTGGTGACGCTCACATCTCCGCATCACCTGCGCCCTCGCGTTTTGAGGGCTGCCCGCGCGGACGCCGACCCGCGCCTCGCAGCACTGCCGGCGGAGCGTGTCGCCATGGTGCTTGGTGGCACCAGTGCCAGCCATAGCTTCGAGGATACGGATATCGCAGCGTTGGCCGAGATCGCGCGCGAGATCCTGGCCAGCGGGCAGGGCCTCATGGTGACGCCGTCACGACGCACGCCTCCGGCCTTGATGGACGCCATCCGCGCCGCCGTCGGTGCGAGTGCGCAGGCTTTCGTGTGGGACGGTGCGGGCGCTAATCCCTACGTACAGATCCTCGCGCATGCGAGTTCTATCGTCGTGACTGGCGACAGCGTGAACATGGTGGGCGAGGCGGCCTCGACGGGCGCGCCCGTGCATCTCTACGAGCCCACGGGTGGGCATCCCAAAATGACGGGCTTTCTCGACAAGTTGGTGGCAACCGGCGCGGCGCGGCGGCTTGGGGCCTCGCGTCCGGCAGGGTGGCCGCAGCAGCGCTGGACCTACGCGCCCGTCGATGCGACGCAAGCCATCGCAGGCGAGGTCGTGCGTCGCTACCGGGCGTTTCGCGGCCTCTGAAAGCGATCAGGCGCGGACGGTCTGGTCCGGAAACGAGAGTTGCTCGCGCGCACGCCAGTCGTGCGTGACGTAGTTCAGGATGATCGACTTGCGCAGG
>JAQGKN010000357.1 GCA_028290085.1 Hyphomicrobiales bacterium | reverse complement strand
GCGTTGCGGTGGCCAGTTGCTCCCTCAAAACCGTCTCTGACTTCTGCACCATCTATATTCCTCCTGTTGTGTGAATGGGGTCGTGGCAAACTTCGAAGTCAGATGTCCAACCTGGGCGCGCAGAGAGGCACGCTCGGTAAAGCCGCAGTGGGGGCCCGAGTCTTGGAAAAGAACGCGCAGCTGAAGTCTATGTGGCGAAAGCTCAGTTGAAACCCGCCGGTTCAATGCCGCTGTTATTTAAGTTTCGGCGCTGCGTTCCACTCTGTGGGTTCGATCCACATTAAACGCGAAGATTTTGGACCTGTCTGCAAACGCACAGGCCTATCAGGATTATTTATGACGCTAAGAAGCGCACCTTACTCACGGTCTCTCGGCGGAGGGCACGAAAGGTCTCCCGTTACGTGCATCGGCCTGCGCGTGCTCAGGCACGGAGCCTCCTTGACAAGTCAGTACTGAGATATATCTTAGATGCAGCTCAGGAGGAGAAAGCAGTGCATTATCATCATCATCATCAGAAACGCTGGCATTTGGACAGCAACAGCCCACGGTGTGCAGGCGGCGAGGGTAGCGAAGCCTTCGGCCGTCGTGGATTCGGGCGTGGAGGCCCGGGCACTGGCGTTGGCGGTAGAGGCCGGCGCCGGATGTTCGAGAGCGGAGAATTGCGGCTCGTTCTTCTGCTTTTGACGGAAAGCGAACCCCGGCACGGATACGACCTGATACGGGACATCGAAACACGCACCGGCGGCGCATATTCGCCGAGTCCCGGGATCATCTATCCCACGCTGACGCTGCTCGAAGATCTGGGCTCCGTCGAGGCGCGCCAGACGGAGTCCGCCAAGAAGCTCTACGCTATTACCGACGCAGGGCGTGCGCATCTGACAGAGAGCCGCGGCGATGCGGAAACGGCTCTCGCGCGATTGGACAAGTTGCGGCTATCGGGTGAGGCTCTGGACGCCGGACCTGTTTTCCGGGCGATGAACAACCTGAAAGCGGTTCTGCGGCAAAGGCTCAATGCGCAGTCGGAGAAACAGCTTTTGTTCTCGGTCGCGGATGCGATCGATGAAGCCGCACGCAAGATCGAACGTCTGTAAAGGTGAGCACGATGTCCACAAACTCTGTTGTCCCGCACGTGACGCAACGTGTCAGGCACGTGTCGAAGCGCCGCGTTCTCACCGTCGTTCGTGCGAGCAGGCTGACGCCGAACATGTTGCGTGTCGTGCTGGAAGCACCGTCCCTGAGCGACTTTTCTTCTCCCTCGCCTGACGATCACATCAAACTGTTTATCCCGGACGCATCCTCGCCCGGAGGCGTCTGTATGCGCGATTACACACCGCGCGCGTTCGATAACGAGAAGTGCCTCCTGACCATAGACTTCGCGCTACATGACGGCGGGGTGGCAACGTCCTGGGCCCTGCGGGCCGAGCCGGGTGATACCTTGGAGATAGGCGGTCCGCGAGGGGCCTCCGTCGTCCCCGACGATTTCGATCATTATCTCCTCGTCGGAGATGAAACGGCACTGCCCTCGATTGCGCGCCGCGTCGAGAGCCTGCGTCCGGACGTGCCCGTCACAAGTGTTGTCATTCTGGATGGACCCAAGGATATTCAAATCGTCTCGACCCGCGCCAATTGGCGTCCTGTCTGGGTTTTTCGTTCACAACAGCATGGCGACGATGCAACGCTGCTACGGGCTGCTTTGAAAACATGGGATGCACCACAAGGCGACGGCTATGTCTGGATCGCAGCCGAGGCGAAAGCTGCGCGCGCTGTCCGCGAGTATATGTTGGAGGAGCGAGGCCCCCCCAAGCCCTGGCTCAAGGCCGCTGGCTACTACGTTGCCGGAGAGGCTGGTGCGGCGGAAAAATTCGAGCAGTGAGGCATCCGCCTCACGGCCCGAGTCCAGACAATAAGAACAACAAAAAGGGAGAAACATGGAACAGACGCCGCGCGTACCATTGAAATCTATCTATCGCGTATTTTTTGAAATCGGTCTGTTCAGTTTCGGCGGGGCGGTTTCCGGCTGGATTCAGCGCGAGGTCGTCGAGGTGCGAAAGTGGATGAGTCATGAGGACTTCTTATCCGGGATCGCACTGGCCCAGATTATGCCGGGTGCGAACGCGACCAATTCGGCGGTCTATGTCGGTCAACGGTTGCGTGGCATCGCGGGCGCTGCCACGGCGCTGACCGCCATGATGACGGGCCCCTTCGTCGCCATCCTTGTGGCGGCCATGACCTATCAAACATTTATGAAACTACCTGGCTTCCCGCAGGCGATGATCGGCACGGCGGCAGCCGCTGTCGGCATGCTGCTGCGCACATCGGTGACGTCTGCGCGCGTGAGCGCACGTGGCCTCGTGCCTGCTCTGGTGATGGCCGTCACTTTTGTTGCGGTCGGCATCTTTCGCTTTCCGCTCCTCGCCGTCATCTGCGTCGTCGCGCCTGTGAGTGTGGGCCTTGCCTTCTGGGCCAGCGAGCGGAGGCGCTGAGATGATTGAAGTCCTCTTGCGCCTCGCGCTTGTCCTCGCGCCGATCTCATTGGCCGCGTTCGGCGGAGCGGCATCGATGTACGCACCACTTCAGCATCAGGCGGTCGATGTACAGCATTGGGTGACACTGCGCGAGTTCCTCGACCTGTTCGCAGTCTCCCGCGTCACGCCAGGACCCGGCTCCCTTCTGGGCACGTTGATCGGCTGGAAAATTGCGGGATTTGCTGGCGCCGTCGTCGCAACGCTCGCACTTTACGTGCCCTCATCGACGCTCGTCTTCGCCGTAGGCACCGTCTGGAACCGTCATCGCGGCAAGAAATGGCATACCGCTCTCGAAGCGGGACTCGCCCCGGTGGGCGCCGGATTGTTGTTGGCAGGCGTCCTCACGCTCGTGCGCGCGCTATCTGAGCACACGTCGTCCATCGTTGTTATCCTCGCTGTCGCCGCGATCATGGCGTGGCGGGCGAAGATCCACCCCTTCATCTTCCTGTTGGGCGGCGGCGTCGTCTGTTACATCCTGTATCTGGCAGGTTACTAGAGTCGGACATCAACGCGCGTCTGGCCTCAGTGAGCTGGGGCCAGACAGCTCATTTCATTGGGCAGGCCGCTTGAGGTTGATATGGACGTGCTTCTCCTGGGTGTAGCTGAGGAGCTCTTCCAGGCATTCCTCGCGTCCAAGACCCGACTGCTTGTAGCCACCGAATGGCGCACCCAGAAAATGCCGTGACACTTCGTTGATCCACACAACGCCCGCCTGCACGTCTGCAGCAAGCTGATGTGCCTTGCGGACATCGTTGGTCCAGATCGAGCACGTCAGCCCAAATTCGATGTTGTTCACATCCGACAGCATCTGCGGCTCGTCCGACCAGCGAAGAATCGACAGAACCGGTCCGAAGACTTCCTCTTTCGCGATGCGCATCGCCGTCGTCACGCCTGCAAAAACCGTCGGCTCCAGGAAGAACCCCGATGCGAGCTTCGGATCGTCGGGCCGCTTGCCGCCGTGGATGAGCGTCGCGCCTTCTTCGATCGCCGAAGCGATGAAGCCCATGACCTTGGCGTGTTGAACGGGGCTGATGATCGCGCCCATCGTCGTCGCAGGATCTGTGGGATCGCCGGGCTTGAACTCGGTGACGCACACCTTCACACGCTCGACGACTGCGTCGTGGATGGAATCGTGAATGAAGGCGCGGCTTGTCGAGCCACAGGACTGGCCGCACCAGGTAAAGTTCATGCCTGCGACCACAGCGGCTGCGACTTCATCCGGGTCTGCATCGGGCATGGCGATCAGAGCGTTCTTGCCCCCCAGTTCGAGCAGCAGCGGCTTGATCGTGTCGGCAGCGGCTTTCATCACGGCGCGACCTGCGGGGACGCTGCCGATCAAGGAAATCATCGCTACATCGCGATGCGCCACGAGCGCGGCGCCGGCATCGCGACCGCCTGGAAGCACGCTGAAGACGCCTGATGGCAGGAGGTCTCCGATCAGTTCCGCGAAGCGGAGCGCGCTCAAGGGCGCCTGTTCCGGCGGCTTCACAATCACGGTGTTACCCGCGGCCAGCGGCGCTGCCGATTTGGCGGCGCAGAACATGAAGGGATGGTTGAAGGGAATAATACGGCCGACGACGCCACGAGGCTCGCGGACCGAGAAGTTGATCGAGTCCGGCCCCAGCGGGACCGAGCTCCCCTTCATCTCCGTGACGAGGCCTGCGAAGAAGTCGAGCTGCGACGCGGCGTTTGCCACATCGCCAGCCATTTCGTGAACAGGCGACCCCCCATCTATCGCATCGAGCAGCGCAAGCTCGCGTGCATTCTGACGAACGATCTCGGCGATGCGACGTAGAATTTTGGCACGCTCGGCTGGAGCCACGCGTCGCCAATCGTGATAGGCGGCGAGCGCGGCGGCGACAGCTGCGTCGACGTCGGTCGATGACGCCTGCGCAACCAGGCCGAGCGATTGTCCCGTGCCGGGACTGACAATCTCGGCCGTCTCGCCAAGACGGGGCTCATGCCACTTGCCCGCGTAAAAAAGGCCGCGGTTCAAAGGGAGGTAATCGTTGGCGCAGATCTGCTGCGCGACGGCTTCGTCGTGATGTGTCATGGGTCGTCCTGTCGTGGCGATGATTTTGGGTCGAGACCGCGCGGCGTTTTCCCCGCGCGGTGCTTGGAGCCTCAGGCGAGCGGCTTGCCGCGCACGTCCTGAGCCCGCTCGATCTTGATGAGGACGCCGATGCCGGTGTCGGCGCCGACATGCGTGGACTCGCGTTCGTTGAGGCGTGCGAAGATCGCGTCCCGCATCGGGCCGCTTTCGTGCATCTCCGCCGTCCCGTAGAATCTGAGGATCCCGGATTCGAGGACCCCGTCTCGCTGCGCCTGCATGTTGCTGTAAAGCACAATGACGCGGTTATCGTGCTGCAGGTTGCTCAGCGCACTCTTCTTGGAACGTTCCCAATAGGCCAGATGATCTTCGTCGAAGATCATCATGCTGCCTTTCGGGCTGATGTTCGGGCCGTCTTCACCCGTGGTTCCAAGCAGGCAGACGCAACCGTCGTCCCATGCATTGAGGATCAGGCGGTGAATGGTCTCGCTGAGTTTCATGGAGTTCTCGCTTGTAAACTGTGATGGACGGGCCTTCTGGTTTGCCCTCATGGTCTCTCGCAACTCACTCGGAGAGACCGATTGCATTCACCATCTTGCC
>JAQGKN010000348.1 GCA_028290085.1 Hyphomicrobiales bacterium | reverse complement strand
CGACGACCAGATTGCGGTTCGGCTTCGGATCGTCCCAGCGATAGGTGAAGCCCACCGAGATGATGTCGACATGATCCTTTGCGCTGCCCACGAAAGGAAGCGGAGCGCTGGCCGAATAGGCGGGATTGCCAGGGATGATGTTGATAGGAGCCGACTTGGCGAAGAGATGGGCGTAGCCCAAGTCTAAGCTCAGCTTCTCGTTGTACTTGTAACTTAGGCCGGCCGTTGTCCAGATACGGTCGCTATCGGGCAGACGGACACCGCGCACCACGCTGTTGATCGGCGAACGCTCGAAGCCGAGACCCGCGCGCAACGTCAGGCTCTGGTTCCAGTTATATTCGCCGCCCACAGACGCGAACCAGCCGTTCTTGTACTCGAACGCCAGTGTCTGACCCGGGATTGGCGAACCGGCAACCGGAAAGCGGTTGAACAGGCTCCAATGCGTCCATTCAAAGCCCGCGAGAGCCGTGAAGTCCTGCGTGATCTTCTGACGATAACCGACAGTGATCTGGTCGGGCAGCGTCAAATCGGACGTGATCGGATAAGATCCGGCAGGAATCGGCCCCAGATTATTCTCGAGCTTCAAAGAGCCCGACAACTTCGGTTCAACCCGCGAACGGTAGCCGATACCCAGTTCAGCCCCGGCCCAAGGCTTGACGGTCGCGCCGAGCGTGTAACCGACAGCCGTGTCATGCCCGGTCAGGATAGCGGAGCCTGCGCCCGGAGCTGGCGACTCAGCCTGCGTCAGGCGAACCTTGAAATATTCGATCTGCACGCCCGCGCCGACCGACAACCAGTCATTGATCTGCACAGCGACATTCGGATTGGCGTTCGCCGAGAACACCTTGGACGTGCGTCCGTAAATCTGCCCCGACCAGTTGTTCGGGTTTTGCGTCACCAGGCCGAAAGGCGAATTCAGCGCGAGGCCGACCCAGACGCGCTCACCGAGCTGGTAGGAGAAATACGAGGCTGGCAGCACGGCGTCCTGCGCAATGTCGCCGGTGGAACCCGAGCCACCCAGCGTCAGCAGCGTCCCACTGGTTCCAGGCCCCGGCGTAATGTTGGCGTAGGGGAGAATGAGCGAAAAGCTCGATGAACTCTGGATGCCCGCGAAATCCGTCATGGTCGCCGGATTCCAGAACATCGACGAGAGGCCGGAGCCGCCGGCTGCAGCGCCCGAGAAGGCATTGCCGACGCCGATCGCGCTTTGCTCACGCAGCGCAAATCCGCCGGCCTGTGCGTTCACGACGCCCAGCGTCAAAGCTGCGGTGGCGACGCTGGCCAGCAGTAATCCCCTCGACAAAACCATGGACAGCTCCCCTTACGCACGAGTGGCGTTCGACGCCCGACTCAGGCGTTCGTCACCAATTAGCCATGATTTAGACCCGGGTGCATTTTCCACGCAATGACGCGCTTTGGGCGTTGTGCAGCGCAAAAACGCGCCCGAGGCCGCTAAAATGGCGATTTCGACCACGAAAGGGCGCGCAAAAGCGTAAGAAATTGACGAAACGCCGATGGTTCACATGAAAACGACTTTGACGGGCCCTCAAAGACCCTTCGCGCGCAGGCGTTTTCGAGCTCTAAGTTGCAATTCCGTCACATGATTTTTGCGCTCAGAGGCCCAGCATCAGCCCAAGATTTTGCACGGCAGCGCCAGAGGCACCCTTTCCGAGATTATCGAGGCGGGCGAGCAGCACGGCTTGCCCATGCCCCTCATGGCCCGCAACCCGAATATCGAGCAAATTCGTATCGTTGAGCGCAACAGCGTCGAGCTTCCCGTCGGGCTCGGGCGAGACCACCTTCACGGATTCACATTGCACATAATGATCGGCCAAGACGCGCTGGAGATCCGCGCAGGATGGTAGACCCGGAAGCGTGTCCAGCATGAGCGGGATGGAAACGATCATGCCCTGCCGGAAGTTTCCAACGGAAGGCACAAAGAGAACGCGCCGCGTCAGCTGCGCATAGGCCTGAATTTCCGGAACATGCTTGTGCTCGAGACCAAGCGCATAAAGCTCAAAGGGGGCAGCGCCCCCGGCCTCGTAAGCCTCGATCATGCTTTTGCCGCCGCCCGAATAACCCGAGACGGCGTTGATTGTGACAGCGTGATTGGACGGCACCATGCCAGCTTCGACCAGGGGCCGCAGGAGGGCAATGGCACCGGTGGCGTAGCAGCCGGGGTTGGACACGCGACGAGCGACGCGGATACGGTCGGCCTGTCCGGCGGTCAGCTCCGGGAAGCCATAGGTCCAGCCGGGCGCGACACGGTGCGCGGTGGAGGCGTCGAGGATGCGAGGGCCGCCTTCGGGCAGCGAATCGGCCAGTGCCACTGTCTCGCGCGACGCATCGTCCGGGAGGCAGAGAATGACGACGTCGACACCGGCCATCAGCGAGCGTTTGGCCTGCGGATCCTTGCGTTGCGCGGGATCGATACTGACCAGCTCGATGCCAGGATGGTTTGCCAGGCGGTCGCGGATGCCCAGGCCGGTCGTCCCTGCTTCACCGTCGATGAAAATCTTGGTCATGTCGCTCTGCCCGGGTCTTGTACGCCGTCTCGGAATATCGTTGCGGCGCCGAGGGATTGAAGCACGCTGCCCGCGCTGTCAACCACGCTGGGCCATCCAAAAAGAAAAGCCCCGGCTAAGCCGGGGCCTTGCTCGTTCCATGGTGCGGAAGCTTTTCTTCAGGCGAAGAAAGGAACCAGCGCAACCAAGGCAGTGAGAACGAGGCCGGTGCTTACGGCGTAATATTCCATGCGGCTCTCAACCATGTGACCCCTCCAGTGCTGCAACGCGCGTTTGCGTTGTTGCACTGCATATAGATCGTTTGCAGCGCACAACAAGCGCTCAGCTCACGGGCCAGCCATGCGCCCACCGCATGCCTTAACCCTTTTTTAAGGCTTGGATCTGAACATACCGCTGAACGAGCGTCGCCGCTGCAATGGATGTGATCTCCGAATGATCATAAACCGGGCAAACCTCGACGACATCCATACCCACCCATGCAAGATCAGCCAGTTGCCACAGCGACAGTAAAGCGTCGCTCGAGGTGAGCCCACCCACAACTGGAGTCCCTGTTCCCGGGGCAAACGCTGGATCCAGTGCATCGATATCGAAAGTGAGATACGTGGGCCCCGGCCCCACGCGAGCCTTGATTCTCGCGGCTATCCCGCTGGCACCCAGCGCATGGCAAAGCTCGGCGTCCAGCACCTCCACGCCG
This sequence comes from Hyphomicrobiales bacterium, assembly GCA_028290085.1. Lineage (GTDB taxonomy): Bacteria > Pseudomonadota > Alphaproteobacteria > Rhizobiales > Beijerinckiaceae > Terripilifer. The sequence continues at coordinate 810 of JAQGKN010000348.1, read as the reverse complement.
CGATTCGATGGTGCAACCGTGCGAATCCCGACCTGAATGGAGCGGGCTGGATCGATGATTCCCTCGGCCACGGCACGCGTTACAAACGTCCCGTGCGAGAGCTTCGAACCATCGTCCTCCCAGGTGTCCTGATGGGCGTCGAACTGCACAAGGGCCAATGGACCGTGCCGCCGCGCATGCGCTCGCAGCAACGGCAGCGTCACGAAGTGATCGCCTCCGAGCGAGATCAGGTGCACACCGCTGTCGATGATCTGGCTCGCCTGTGCCTCGATCAATTCGGCCGCCGACTGCGGCCGCTCATATTCGATGAGGCAATCGCCGCAATCGACCATCGAGAGAAACTCGAACGGATCGATTCGCGAGGGATATTGGGGGTCGCCATCGAAAATGGCTGACGCACGTCGGATCGCCGCGGGGCCAAACCGCGCGCCGGGCCGGTTCGAGGTGGCTGCGTCGAAGGGCACGCCCCAGATCGCGACGTCGACCCCACTCAGGTCCTTGGTGAAGCGCCGCCGCATGAAGGACGGCGCTCCGGAAAATGTCGGCTCATGCGAGCCCCCTGTCAGGGGGCCAGCGAAAGCATTGTCGATGGCCGTGGTGTTGTTTGCCATCACAGCCATATCGCCCCGAAACGCTCCGCCTTCAACCCGGCGTCGAGCAACAGGGCTAGTCGTTCGCCTTTGCCGTGACTTCGACAAGGGCGAGGAAGGTGGCGGGATCCTTGATCGACGGCAGCTGCGCAAGCGGAACTGCTGCGCCACGCGACTTCAGCGTGACCGTCAGGCTTTTGGGGTTTTCAATGAAGCTCTG
>JAQGKN010000339.1 GCA_028290085.1 Hyphomicrobiales bacterium | reverse complement strand
CCGTTGTTCCCGCCCTCGCCCCCCTTGCGTGGCTCCTTGACGTCACGCGGGATGCCACCCGCAGAGCAGGCGGACATCGTGGCGCAAACGTCAGCCCCGGCTTGAATCCGGTCTCTAACCGCCCGTTTTTGCCTCGCTTGATCGTCCTTCAGAAAACCGACCGTCACAGTGCCTTATCCCTGTCCCAGACTCTATGTAGTCTGGCGTTCGCACATGATAAGGGGGCCCTTCGCCACCCACCCTGCGCGATTTGGCCGCTCTTGATCCGGCAATTCCCGGACCATGCCGCCCCCAAATCAGCGCGCTTCACACAGTCTATGTGCGTTGCGGGCTACATGCCAGCCTGCCATGGCCCAAGATGAGGAAAGGCTTGCGTAAAGCATCGCCCCAATATGGGGGCATGCTCGACGCAAAAAAGGCCCGGCATTGAGCCGGGCCTTTCTGTCTCGGGCGAACCCGAAGCTTATACCTGTGCGAGGCGCAAACCGCCCGGCGCGATCAGGGTGAATTACTTGGCGACAGCCTGCGCCTTGGCGACGGCTGCTTCAACCGGCTTGAAGGCTTCCTTGGCGAGGTTCGTGTAGAGTTCGCCGAACTTGGTCGCCTGGGCAACGAAGCCTTCGTAGGCCGACTTGGCGTATTCCGACTGCAGCTGGATCGCGCTGTCGAGCGACTTCACGCCGAGCAGCTTCTCAATGAACTGGCTGGAGGTCTCGAGGGACTTCTTGGAATAGTCGGTGGCTTCGGCAGCGATTTCCTGGACGCTCTTGGACAGGGTGGTCGCGGTGGCCGTGGCGGACTCGAGCTGGTCCTTGCCGAATTTCTGCATTTCTTCGAGATTCTTGAACATGGTTTTGCCCTCGTATAAGGCCGCCCGGCGGCATCCTGAGCGAACCAGAGCAATCCCGGTGCGCTACCGAGGCTGGTTATAGGTGCGCCGCACCATGGCTGTCAAGATTATTTTGCACTGCAACATAAATCGGAATTCCGCCACGGCCCGCTGCGCCCAAGCCACTAAAATCTCCGGGAAAAGAGTCTCTCCGGCAACGCCCCATTAACCGACGCGTAACCGCAACCACTTAAGGTTCGAGCATGTGATGTTCAGGTGACGCGCCGAAACCAGGCAGCGTCCCGCCTCCGATTACGAGGGTGTGTAAGATGGTTATGAGTGGCGTAGTTGGCCGGCGTCGTCGCGGCATTGTGGTTCTGGCGGGTCTCGGCCTGGTGCTGTCGGCTACCGTCCATATCGATAGCGCGGACGCACGCGGCCGCCGTCACCATGTCCGTCACCACAGCGTTGCTGGGACCTACGCACCGCCCTTCGCGGCGCTGGTCGTGGACGCCAATTCGGGCCGGACGCTCTTCTCCAAAAACGAAAACGAGCTTCGCCACCCCGCTTCGATCACCAAGGTGATGACGCTCTATATGCTGTTTGAAGCGCTCGAGCGTGGCAAGCTGACACTGGAGACTCCCATCATGATGTCGGCTCATGCCGCATCCATGGAGCCGTCCAAACTCGGCTTGCGTCCCGGCCAGTCGCTGAGCGTTGAAGCCGCCATCAAGTCTGTCGTGACCAAATCCTGCAACGACGTCGCCGTAGCGATCGCCGAAGCGCTTGGCGGCAGCGAAGATCATTTTGCTGAGATGATGACCGCCAAGGCGCAGTCGCTGGGCATGTCACGGACGCGCTACGTCAATGCTTCGGGCCTGCCCGACGACGAGCAGATCACGACGGCGCATGACCTCGTGATCCTCGGCCGTTCGCTGCAGGAGCGCTTCCCCAAGTACTACGGCTACTTCTCGACGCATGTCTTCCGCTACGCCGGATCGACGATGCGCAACCACAATCATCTGCTCGGCCGTGTCGAAGGCATGGACGGCATCAAGACTGGCTACACCCGCGCCTCCGGCTTCAACCTGCTGACCTCCGTACGTCGTGACGGGCAACATCTCGTCGCCGTCGTTCTGGGCGGCAAGAGCGCGGGCGTCCGCGACAAGATCATGGCCGACCTGATCGAAGACAAGATCGAGCTGGCCTCGCGCTCCAGGACCGCACCTGCCATCGCGGCGCGTCAGGTCGAGCCGCTGGTCGCAGTGGCGCAGGTCGAGGCGCCGAAGCCGGAGCCGGTGCGCATCGAGACGCCGCGCCCTGTGCAGGTGGCCTCGCTGGCTCCCATCGAAATTGAAAGGCCGCGTCCGGCCTATGTCCCGGGCCTGCAGCGCCCCGCATCCGATCCGGCTTCCACCGGCTCCATCGAATATCGCGGTGTGTCGCTCGATGGTTCGACCGGCCCGCGCCTTCAGGCGGCGGCCGTCATCCCGACATCGACGCCCTCTAACATGCGCTGGGTCACCGGCCCGGCCGCGACCGTGGAAGCCAAGCCGAAGATCGAGCTGCGTGCGGAAACTCGCGTTGCCCGCGTCGAACCCACCCGTCTCGAACAGCCGGCCCGCGTGGCAGAGAAGCCTGCGCCCAAGCCTGTCGCCAAGGTGGAAACGCCCGCGCCCCGCCCTGCCGCGGCGCGCAAGGGCATCATGATCCAGATCGGCGCGACGGATGCCGCCGACAAGGCAAGCGAGTTGCTGGCCCGCGCCAAGGCTAGCGGACGCGGCACGCTCAGCGCCGCCACGGCGTTCACAGAATCGGTGAAGAAAGGCTCGGAAACTCTCTACCGCGCTCGCTTTGCCGGCCTCGACGAAAACCAGGCAGAAGCCGCCTGCAAGACCCTGAAGCGCTCCGGTTTCGGCTGCTTCACCACTAAGAACTGATCTGAAAAAAATGACCCTCGCCCCCGTTGTCCCGAAGGCCACCGGTGTCCCTGTAGAGTTACGCGTAGCGTGTTTGGAGTTTCACTGATGGCGACGCATCAGGACATCTTTGGCTTCGTTCACTCGGGCGGCGAGACTCGTCGTCCCCCCGTGATCGGGATGCAGTTTCTTCATGAGCGTCCGGTGCGACCGCGCAATATCGTCCCGCGCGGCGCCCTTCTGAAGTCCCAGGACTTCATAAGCTTCATCTTCCGACATCGCGCCCGCGTTGCGCGTCCCCCCGCTCCCCCGGCCCGGGTCGGGGTTACCCTGTCCTGCACCACGCCAGCCGGGAAACCAGCGGTCAAGATAAGCCTCTAGCAGTCCCGCCCCCTCTGGATCGTCGCGACGGCAGGTCCGGTAGAGCTCCTGGAACTCAGGCTGGGTGAGGTCGGCAAGGCGCCGGCCCTCCAGAGGACCGGCAAGGACAAGTCCCTGCATTGTTCCGAGCTCCAGCTCGATCATTGCCGAGCGCGTGCGCGATGCCCGGGCCGCGCCGCCACCGAGTACCGGGAACCCCTTGAAGCTGAACGGCCCGGCACTCCATCCGAGCAGCCAGACGCCGAGACCGCCCACACCCAGAGCCACCTCGATCTGTCCGCGCATCAGCAATAGCGCCGCCACGCCGAGTGCCAAGGCGCCACCGGCTTGCTTGCCCAGACGCTTCACCGTCTTCGGGTCGGCCTTGGCCAGAACGCGCAGGACGTGCAGGCCCAGCCAGACGAGAACGATCGCGGTGAGGATCTGAATCATGGCTTTGGTAAAAAGCTCCGGTTCGATCGGCACGCCGCCAATGCGATGCAGGGAAGATCGGCTCTAAGATCGCATCAAACAAGAGGCTTTGCCTGAAACCGCACTGCAGCCGGGGATTGCTCACAGCAACCCGAGTTCGCGCAATTCGCGCCGCAATTCTTCCGGCATCTCAGCGAGCTCGCCAGCTCCGGCTCCCAGATCCTTGGGAGCTTCCTCAGGCTTCAGGTACCGCCACCCCTGAAAGGGGCGACAGGGGCGCGGCATCACGGGCACCACCGTGGGTTCAAGAACCAGATGGCAGCGCGAAATGCCCTCGCTATCCACGAAGGGGCGAATGTCGCGCAGATCCTGCCGTGCAGAGATCTGGCCCTTGATGACCCAGAACAGCGAGCCGCCGTCGAGCAGCTCCTCTGCGCGCTTGGGCACCATGCGCGTTGTGTGGAATTGCTCGGCGACCCCGCCGACGCGCCGCTTTTCGGCGAGACGCATCGCGATCCAGTCCTCGAGATCGCGGATCGATTCTGCGCCAACACAGAGTTTCAGGAGATGTAGAGCCATGCCCTCTCTCTAGCCCTGTGAGGCAGCCGAGGCGAGAGCGCCGGCGTCGCAGGCCACAGCTCAGCCCTGCTCATCCCCGGCCGACGTATGGCATTTTGGTCGCCATAACGGTCATGAAGAGAATGTTGGCCTCCAACGGCAGCCCCGCCATGGTCACCACCGCGTCGGCCGCATAGCGCACATCCATGGTCGGCTCGGGTGCGATGCTGCCATCCGCCTGCCGGACACCTGCCTTCATGCGCTGGACCAGCTCGGTGTCCGCATTGCCAATGTCGATCTGGCCACAGACAACGTCATAGGCGCGACCATCCAAGGCCAGCGAACGCGTCAGTCCCGAGATCGCATGTTTGGTCGCCGTATAGGGCGCGGAATTGGGACGTGGCACGTGAGCCGAGATCGAGCCGTTGTTGATGATGCGCCCGCCATGGGGCGATTGCGCCTTCATCAGCCGCACTGCCGCGCGTGCGCAGAGAAAGGCGCCGGTCAGGTTGACGTCGACAACGCTTTTCCATTGCGCCAGCGTCAGATCCTCGAACAGCACCGGCGGCGAGAACTGCCCGGCATTGTTGAACAGAAGATCGAGCCGCCCATGGCGCTCGACAATCGTGTCGAAAAGCGCCGCCACGCTCGCCTCATCGGTCACATTGGTGGAAATGGCGATCGCCTGACCACCGGCGTCCGCGATCTCGCCCGCGACTGCCTCCAGCGCTTGCGCACGCCGACCAGCGAGAACAAGCGTCCAACCGGCGCGCGCCAGTGCCAGCGCGCTCGCGCGTCCAATGCCCGACCCGGCGCCCGTCACCAGTGCAATGCGGTCCATGATGTGTTTTCCCCAAAACCCTTATTCGCCGATGATCACGATACGTGCGCCCTGCCCCACCTGAGCGCCCTGCTCGCTCAAAACCTCGCGCACAATGCCTGCGCGTGGTGCGACCAGCGCATGGGCGAGTTTCATTGCCTCCAGTGTGCCGACGCGCGCGCCTTTTTCCACGTGCATGCCGGGTGTGACCAGAAGCTCGACGAGGCGGCCCGGCAGCGGGGCGACGATTGCCTCCTCACCTTCGACCTCAACCGCCTCGAAATCGCGCTCGTCTGGAAAGCGGATGACCACCTGCCTGCCCGCGCGCAGGACCAGCACGCCACGATCCCACGGAACGAGCCGCAAGTCCGCGCCGGGCTTGGTCGCCGGCACCCCGTCTATCTCGACGTGCGAACCCTGGGCGTCGAATCTTACCTGCGCGACGAAGCGCCTGGCATCGGCAAGAAGAGGCCTTGGCACCGGATGCGGCGGCGCGAGTGAGAAGCCGTCCTGCACATCCCAGGGATCGTCGCCGCCACGCGCGAATTGCGCTTGCTCTTGCGCGATCAGGAAGGCGACGCCGGTGGCAGCCGCCTGCCGGTCGAGATCGCGCGGGCCGATGCCGAGAGCTGTGGCGTCGCGCTCGATGCTGCCAGTGTCATAGGTGCCCGTCCGCATAAAGGGAGCGACGCAAAGTGCGCGCAAGAACGCGAGGTTGGTCTTGGGGCCTGCGATCCACGTCGCGCGCAATGCCTTGGCGAGCCGCGACAGCGCCTCTTCGCGGGTCGCGCCATGGGCGATGATTTTCGCGATGAGCGCATCGTAGAAAGGCTGGACGGCATCGCCGGCCTCGAACCCAGTATCGACGCGAAGTCCCTCGCCCGCAGGCCATTCCAACGAGACGATCTTGCCCGACGAGGGCAGGAATTCGCGCTCCGGATCTTCCGCGTAAAGCCGGACCTCGACCGCGTGGCCGTTGCGCGCAACATCTGCCTGGGTGAAGCCGAGCGGTTCGCCTGCGGCGATCTCGAACTGCAGCGCCACGAGATCGAGCCCTGTGATTGCTTCGGTCACGGCATGTTCAACCTGCAGCCGCGTGTTCATCTCCATGAAGAAGAAAGGCGCATCGTCGAGCCCCTTCGCGGCATCGACGATGAATTCGACGGTGCCCGCGCCCGTATAGGAAACAGCGCGCGCAGCCGCGACCGCCGCCGCGCCCATCTTCGCTCGCATCGTCTCACCCAGGCCGGGCGCTGGCGCTTCCTCCAGAATCTTTTGATGCCTGCGTTGCAGCGAGCAATCGCGCTCGTGCAGATGCACGACGTCGCCTGCCGCATCTGCAAAGATCTGAAACTCGATGTGACGCGGTGTTGCGATCAGCTTCTCGACCAGCACATGCGCATTGCCGAAAGCCGCGAGCGCCTCACGCTGCGCATCGGCCAGCGCTGCCTCGAACTCCATGTGCGAATCCACGCGGCGCATGCCCTTGCCGCCACCGCCCGCGACCGCCTTGATGAGCACGGGATAGCCGAGTTCGTAGGCCTTATCGCGCAGGAAGCGCGGCTCCTGCCGCGTGCCGTGATAGCCCGAAACAATCGGCACGTGGGCCTTCTGCATGGCGGCCTTCGCTGCGTCTTTCAGGCCCATGATGCGCATGGCGTGCACGGGTGGGCCGACGAAAGCCACGCCCGCCTTCGCGCACGCCTCTGCGAAATCAGCGTTCTCGGCGAGGAAGCCGTAACCCGGATGCACGCATTCCGCGCCGCTTTCGTGCGCGGCCGTGAGCAACGCTGGAATCGAGAGATAGCTCGATGCTGCATCCGCAGGCCCGATGCGATGTGCCTCGTCCGCCATGCGCACATGCAGAGCCGAGGCGTCAGCATCCGAATAAACAGCGATGGTGCGCATCCCCAGCGCGCGGGCACTGCGGATGATGCGGCACGCGATCTCGCCGCGATTGGCGATAAGGACGGAGCTGAACATCACACCTCCGCCACATGCGCGCCGGGGTTGGCGCTGTCCCGCATCACGTCGCGCAGGATGACGTATGTCGCCTGAAAGCAGTGCGCTGCGGCTAAGACATCGAGCCCATATTCCACGAGACGCGAGGTCGCGAGGCGCGCAAACAAGCTGACGAAGGAATAGACCGCCGTCGACATCATGGAATTGCGCGAGGACAACCACGTCGCTTGGATCAGCGCGTTCTTGGAATGGCGGAAGCGCAGCAGCAACCAGACAACGAGAAAGCCGCTCGCCGCTGCCGTAATTGCGGAGAATTCCAGCGTTGCCGGTTCGATGGGACGTGGGTTTCCGATCTTGTCCCAGAGATCATAGAGCGTGTGCACGCCCGCGACTGCCATCACCGCGCCTATGGCTAGTGCGCAGATGCGTTCCGCCCGCGCGCTCCGCCCATAGACCACGGCGGCGAGGCCGTAGAGCTCGACGTCATAGCCCCAATCGAGCCCGTCCTTCAGCAATTGCCTGAGATCGTAGATGTAGGCAAACACCACGACGCCGCCCGCGAATAACAGGATGCCAAGTGCGATGCCCCAGATGGTGCGCAGGTAGGCGCGGCCCTCCGGGTCGTCGTGAATATTGTGCGGCAGAAACGGATTCATGCACGGCCCCGGTCACATACGAAACACACCGTAGCGCGTCTCGCGCAAGGGTGCACCGAGACAGGTCGCGAAGGCCAGTGCCAGCACGCGGCGCGTCTCGCTGGGCAGGATGATGCCATCGTCCCACAGCCGCGCCGTTGCATAATAAGGCGAGCCTTCGCGCTCGTAGGAGTCGCGGATCGGCGCCTTGAAGGCTTCCGCTTCGGCCTCGCTCCAGCTCTCGCCTTTCGCGGCACGTGCATCGCCGTGCACACTCGTCAGCACGGCGGCCGCCTGTTCACCACCCATGACGCTGATGCGCGCGTTGGGCCATGTGAACAGAAAGCGCGGTTGATAAGCGCGGCCGCACATCGCGTAGTTGCCCGCGCCGTAGGAGCCACCGATGATGAGCGTGATCTTCGGCACCTCCGCGCAGGCAACCGCGCTGACCAGCTTCGCGCCATCGCGCGCAATGCCGCCCGCCTCTGCTGCGCGCCCCACCATGAAGCCGGAGACATTCTGCAGGAACAGCAGCGGGATTTTTCGCTGCGTGCATAGCTGCACGAAATGGGCGCCCTTCAGCGCGCTCTCGGAAAAGAGGATCCCATTGTTGGCGAGGATACCGATGGGCATGCCGTGCAGATGCGCGAAGCCCGTGACCAACGTCGTCGCGTAGCGCGCGCGGAATTCGTCGAACTCCGACCCGTCCACGAGGCGCGCGATCACCTCGCGCGGATCGTAGGCCAGATGCAGATCGAGTGGCACCAATGCTTCCAGACCCGCGGCATCGTAGAGCGGCGCGCGCACTGGCCCGCGTGCAAGGTCTGCGCCCTGCCGCCTGGGCAGGCGCGCGACGATGCTGCGTGCGAGCACCAGCGCGTGCTCGTCATCCTCGGCGAGATGATCGGCGACGCCAGAGACGCGCGTGTGCAGATCGGCGCCGCCGAGTTCCTCCGTTGTCACGATCTCGCCTGTCGCGGCTTTCACCAACGGCGGCCCGGCCAGGAATATCGTGCCCTGATTTCGCACGATGATGGTCTCGTCCGACATGGCAGGCACGTAGGCACCGCCAGCCGTACAACTGCCCATGACGACGGCGATCTGCGCGATGCCGAGAGCCGACATGCGCGCCTGATTGTAGAAGATGCGGCCGAAATGATCGCGGTCCGGGAAGACCTCCGTCTGGTGAGGAAGATTGGCGCCACCGGAATCCACCAGCGTCACGCAGGGCAGATGGTTCTCCTGCGCGATCTCCTGCGCCCGCAGATGTTTTTTCACGCTCAACGGAAAATAGGTGCCGCCCTTGATCGTGGAATCGTTGGCGATCACCATGACCTCGCGCCTCGAGACGCGACCGATGCCCGCGATCAGGCCCGCTCCATGAACGCCGCCGCCGTAGACATCGAAAGCTGCAAGCGGAGCGATCTCCAGGAACGGAGAGCCGGGGTCGAGCAGTCGCATCACGCGGTCGCGCGGCAGCAATTTGCCCCGCCCGGCATGGCGGGCACGACTTTCAGGCGGGCCTCCCAGCGCCGCTTGCGCACGCCGAGTCTGAAGCTCGGCCGCGAGCGTCGCCCAGTGGGCCCGGCCCCGCGCGTCCTTTGAGGGATCGAAGGCGCTTTGCAAAATACTCATGCGATCGGCGTCTCCTATCAGCTCCCAACAACAGAAGAGCTGGCGAACGCGGCGTCAAGCACCACCGCGCTGCACAATCCTCTCGCCCGGGGGACGCCGTGGGGCTAATCTGCCGGAGCCGTGCGGACACGCCCGAATCGCGCCGGAGACGAGCCTGCCGTGAGAGATTTTTTCCTGACCACTCCCGATTTTTTCGCCCTGGCCTTTTTCGTTTGCGCGTGGAGTGCATACCACGTCCTGCTCGCCCATGGCCCCGGCGCCGAAAACGGGCTGAACCAGCAGATGAACCGCTATCGCATTCGCTGGATGCTGGAGATGTCGGAGCGCGACGTCCGGATCGTCGATGCCTCGCTGATGGGCTCGCTGCAGAACGGCAGCGCATTCTTCACCTCCACCTCCCTGCTCGCCATTGGCGGCACGGCTGCGCTGCTGCGCGCCACCGATGACGTTCTCAAGGTTTTCTCGGACCTGCCCTTTGGGCCGGACGCCACGCGTGGCGCGTGGGAAATCAAGGTCATCGGCCTGCTGATCATATTTGGCTACGCGTTTTTCAAATTCTCCTGGTCCTATCGCCTGTTCAATTACGCAGCGATTCTGGTTGGCGCGACCCCTTCCCGTGTGTCGCCCGACCAGCGCGAGCGGCGGCGTGTCGCGATGCGGGCGGCGCAGATGAATATCGCCGCTGGACGCCATTTCACGAGAGGACAGCGCGCCTTTTTCTTCGCCCTGGCCTATTTCGGCTGGTTCGTGGGCCCATGGGTGTTCATGGCGACGACCGCCGCTGTCCTCGCCGTCATGTCGGCTCGTCAGTTCGTGTCGGACGCACAGCAGGCGGTGACCTATGAGCCGCCGGAGAAGCTGGACGCTTGACCGCGAGCCCCGGCTCGCGCATCTGAACGCGCATGAGCGATTTGCCAGAGAAGATCAAAAAGACCGAGAAGAAGCCGGGCCTCGAGGATGTCATCCTCGCCCTGTGCGTGGAATGTGGTGAGGGCAAGTCGATCAGCCCCACCCAGGCCGCCAAGGCTTTTGCCGAGCGCCGCCAGGGCGAAGCCGCCGATTGGCACCAGTGGATCGGCCACGTGCGCCGCGCGGCTGTCGGCCTCGCACGCGCCGGCAAGATCAGCATCTACCGCAAGGGCAAGGCGGCCGACCCGGATGACTTCCGGGGCGTGTACCGCCTCGGCCTGCGGCGCGCCGACAATGCGGCGCTGGATGACGAGACAGATTCCGAGGATTGATCAGGGCCCGGGAAACAGCACGTCTGTTCGCCCGGTCACCCTGTAGGCGACAAGGCCGATCCATTCCCGCATGGCGTTTTCCGAGATGCGCAGGCCTCCGCTGGTCCAGAACAGAGGCGGCAATCCCGGCTCTATCGCGTAATGCGCCGGGTAAGCCACGACGGGAAAACCTTCGTGCCTGAACACGCCCATGGCGCGTGGCATATGCGCGGCGGACGTCACGAGCAGCCAGCGCTCGCCTGGTTTCGGCGGATAGAGTTCGCGCGTGAAGACCGCGTTCTCATAGGTCGTGCGCGATTTACCCTCGTAGGACACCCGCCCCGCCGGTACGCCGGATTCGTCGAAGAACTGCCTGGCGACATCGGCTTCCGATATGCCCTGCACAATGACATTGGCGCTTCCACCCGTGAAGATCAGACGCGCTGAGGGATAACGCCGCGACAGCGCGACGGCCTGCGTCATGCGCCCGGCAGCATCGTTGAGGCTGACCTGGTGGCGTTTTTCGGTGATGCCCGTATCGACCGCACCTCCAAGGACGAGGATGACATCGGGCGCAGGCATATCCGGCGACGCCAGCGGGAAGCGATCCTCCAGTGGAGACATGACCAACGTCGAGCCCGGTAGAAAGCCGAACGAAAGAAGGAGCAGCGCGGCCCCGGCGCAGAAGAT
>JAQGKN010000308.1 GCA_028290085.1 Hyphomicrobiales bacterium | reverse complement strand
AGCCTCTGCCTCGGCCTCGATTCGCACGCGAATTTCGCCAGAGGCCTCGGCGGGATAGGCGTATTTATAGGCGTTGGTCACGAGCTCGGTCACGATCACGCCGACCGAGACAGCCTTGTCGGTGGGCACCTGCAAATGTGCGGCGTGGAGACGGATCGAATATTCCCGGCCTGATTCCTTCATCGCTTCGGCCAGCTCCTCGACGAGCTTGCCGAGATACGCCGCCATATCGACCACCCGGACATCGTCCGAAGTGTAGAGCGACCGATGGATGCCAGCGATGGCCGCGATGCGGGCCTGCATTTCCTGAAGCGCCTCGCGTGCGGCGGGGTCGGCGCGGCGGATGTTGCGTTCGATCAAGCAGGCGTGACCCGCGTCGTCCTCGATCATGACAATGCAAACTGGCTGCACGAAAAACTCCCGAAATCACTCTGCTGCAAGCGCAGCTGTAGATGTCCGCGCTGGTGCTTGCGGCATCGTGATGATGAATGTCGTACCAATTCCGAGCGACGATGCAAGGTCGATCCGACCGCCGAGGCTGCGAACAAGTGTGCGCACGTGAGCAAGACCTATGCCTTCGCCAGGCTTGTCCTGTGCGCCGGAACGACGAAACAGCTCGAACACGCGCGCATGATCCTGCGGCGAGATTCCGCGCCCGTTGTCGCGCACCCCGAAGCGCACGCGCGAACCAATTTGTTCGCCTGATATCTCGATGCGGCCGGGGCGCCCGGGCGCGAGATATTTGATGGCATTGTCGATGAGATTGCCGAAGATCTGCTCCACCGCGAGACGGTCCGCCACAAGCATTGGCAGTTCGCCGATGATCACTTCGGCTTCGACTGCATCTGCCTGGTGGCGCTGCGCATCGGCGAGGCCCTGCAACGTTTGCTTCATGTCGAGATTTTCCGGGCGGAACGTACGGCGTCCCTCGCGAGAGAGCCGCAGGATGGCGTTGATGAGGCTGTCCATCTTGTTGATAGCGGCCTTGATGAAGGAGATCGCCTCGACCAGATCACGATTGATGGTATCGACCTTCGGGCTGCTTGCGAGTTCGCTCATGATCCCTTCGCGCACGGCTTCCAGTTCGCTGGTGAAGCCCATGATGTTGACGAGTGGCGCGCGCAGATCGTGACTGACGATGTAAGCGTAGCGCTGGATCTCCTCGTTGGATTCCTTGAGCTCGGCCTCGGCGTCGCGCTGTTCGGTGATGTCGGTATGCACGCCGACCCACTCGCGCAGAGACCCATCCGCTTGAATGACCGGCACGGCCCGAATGGCAAAGGTTCGCCAAACGCCGTCATATCTGCGCACGCGATGCTCGAAGATGAAAGTCTTGTGCTTGGCAACGGCCTCGTTCCACGCCGCAACGCTCGCCTCCGTATCGTCGGGATGGACGGCATTCGCCCATCCGTAGTCCTGATACTCCGCGCGGCTTTGTCCCGTGAGGGCAGACCATCCCGGCTGCTCGCCGCGCATGCGGCCCTCTGCATCGTTGGTCCACAAAACGCCGCGCACCGCGGCGACCGCCGCCCTGAACCTGTCCTGTTCCAGCTGCACCGAGCGGAACAGGCGCGCATTATCGAGAGCGATGGAGGCCTGTCCGGCAAAGCCCGCGATCAGCCTCTCTTCGCGCTCACCGAATCGTCCGGGCTCCGCATGGCCAAACAGCAGAACGCCCAGCGTTTCCGCACTGCGTGAGATCACTGGCACGGCCATGTATGAGCGCACCGGCAGATGCCCGGCAGGCATGCCACCCAAGGAGCCATAGCGCGGATCTAGGTGCACATCGTCGCTGCGGATGACGCCTTCGCCACGAAAACTCGGTGCGAACAGTTTCGTCGCGCGCGGCAGTCCGAAGCGCGTGAAGGCTTCTGGATCGGCACTGCTCAAGCTGCCGAGTTTCCAGACCTCTTCTTCGTTGAGGGGCCCCGGCGGCACGCGTTCGAAAAACGCACCATACTGCGCGCCGCTCAGGCGGGTCGCCGAGGTCGTTATACTCTCGATGAGATGCTCGAGGTCGAGCTCGCCTGACAAGGTGGTACCGGCTCGGTTGAGCGTATCGAGACGCAGCGTCTCTTCGCTGAGTGCCGACACGGCTTTGTCACGCTCACGCGCCCGCTGGCGCATGCGTGACGATGCCGTGGCGAGAACTTCGCTGACCTCGTCTGCTTCCCGCAGTGTCGTTTCCAGTGGTGAGACATCCTCACCACGCCCGAGTGCCGCCGCCCGTGCCGAGAGCGCATGCATGGGCTGTGTAATACGCCGCGCGAAGAAGGCCGCCAGCACGGTTGAGAGTGCGAGCAACGCCGCACCCAGCGTCATCAGCAGCCAGAAGGATTGCGTCAATGACTGGTTGAGAAGATCCCGTCGCACACCGACAGCGATGCGCCAGTCGGACAAACGGCTGCGGCTGTAGGCGCCGAACACTGCCTCGCCTTCGACGGACGTCCCGCCCCACGTGCCGCTAGGGCCGTCGGTGTGCTCTATGAGATCCCTGGTCGCGCTTTTCCCCACGAACTCGTCGTTACGAATATTGCGCGCCATGATGGTGCCTTGCCGGTCCACAACGGCGACGGCCCAGCCTTGTGGAATGTCCTGATCGTCGAATACGGCGCGAATGCGGTCGAGCGGCAGGCTGAGCGACAATAGATAGATCACACGTTCGCCCGAAAGCACGGGAACGACGACGCCAAAAAGCGGCGCATTCGTCACAGCGCCGATAAAGAGGCCCGAAATCTGGGGCTTTTTTGTCTCCAGTACCTTCTGGTCGACGCTCAGATGGGAGACCGGTAGCGGCTGCCGGAAAGGTAGCCGCGTATTGACCAGCTGTTGACCGTTCACATCGCGAAGAACGGGGATGACACCCTGTCGCTCCTCGACCTGCTTGGCCTGCGCATAGAAGCCCTCGAGATCGCCTTCCTGTAGAAATTGCGACAGCGAGAGTACGTCGAGCCCCGCGGCGAGGCCGGTGAGTTCTCTGTCCACTGAAACACTGACGTCATTGGCGAGTGTCGCAGCGCGGCCCTCAAGGCGATTGCGTTCGGACTGCGTATATTGAAACAGCAGATACCCGACAAAGGTGAGAACCGGGAGGCTGAGCGCCATGGCGAACACGGCAAGATGCCAGCGTGCCGTATGGCTCGACCGTCGAAGCTTGGCGGTAAGAGGCATGTTCTCCGGTATCTTTCAGGGGACGGTGGCCGCAGATACGCGCGCAACCACGCTGGCTGCACGCAACCAATAAAAAGGCTGAAAGCGGAACGACGACGAGCCTTTCGGGTTCCAGCCATGACGCGAAAAAAATGCAGGGCAACCGCATCGAAGGAAAAGCGTGACGATCATGTTCGCTATTCCATTGCCATGCACATCTGAGAACACCCCCGCGAGGGCAGGAGAAACCCATGGTTGAGAAGCCGCAAATCATGACGACGGACCCAGCGACAGGCAAGCTCGGGCGCAGCTATGTCGCGCATTCCGCGCAGGAGGCGCACGACATCGCAGGCACGGTGCAAGCTGCCTTCCTCGAATGGCGCAAGGAGAGCTTTCTGCATCGCGCCGAACTGATGAAACGCGCCGCACGCATCCTTCGCGAGAGGCGCGACCGCTACGCCGCGCTCATGACCGACGAGATGGGAAAGACGCTCGACGAGGGCCGGACGGAAATCGAAAAGTGCGCATCGCATTGCGACTACTTTGCCGAGCAGGCCGAAGGCTTCCTGGCCCGCGAGATGATCGACATGGGCGGCCCGCGCGCCTTCGTCACCTACAATCCGCTCGGCGTCGTGCTCGCCATCATGCCTTGGAACTTCCCCTTCTGGCAGTGCATCCGCTTTGCCGCGCCGGCGCTGATGGCGGGCAATGGCGCTGTGCTGAAACACGCGAGCAACGTACCGGGCTGCGCATTGGCGATTGAGGAAGTCTTCCACGACGCGGGCTTTCCGGAGAACCTCTTCCGCACGGTGCTGCTGCCGAGCCGCGACATCAACGCCCTGATCGAGAGCGATGCCATCGCCGCCGTCACGCTCACGGGCAGCGTCGCGGCCGGGCGCGCGGTTGCTGCGGCCGCTGGCGGGGCGCTGAAGAAGACGGTGCTCGAACTCGGCGGCTCGGACGCCTATCTCGTGCTTGGTGATGCTGATGTGAAAGCTGCGGCCCAGATCGCGGCGACTGCGCGCATGGTCAACGGAGGCCAAAGCTGCATCGCAGGCAAGCGCTTCATCGTCATCAGCGAACTACGCGAAGCATTCGAGAGCGCCTTCGTCGAGGCCATGAAGGTCTACGAGATGGGCGACCCACGCAAGGAGGGCACGAAGCTCGGGCCAATGCAAAGTATGCAGGCGCGCGACGGCATCCACGAGCAGGTCGAAAAGAGTGTCGCTGCAGGCGCGCGCATTCTCATCGGTGGCAAGATCCCTGATCGTCCGGGCGCATATTACCCAGCGACCATCCTTACCGACGTGAAGGCGGGGCAACCCGCGCATGATGAAGAGGTCTTCGGCCCCGTCGCCGCGATCATCGAAGCGCTCGATGAGGAAGATGCAATCCGCATCGCGAACGCTTCAGAGTTCGGGCTTGGTTCCGGCGTGTTGACACGAGATCTTGTACGCGGCGAACAGATCGCCGCCGAGCGTCTCGAAGCGGGCATGAGCTTCGTCAACGTGAACGTGCGCTCGGACCCGCGCCTGCCTTTCGGCGGCGTCAAGCATTCCGGCTACGGCCGCGAATGCGGCCGTTTCGGCATCCATGAATTCGTGAACATCAAGACTGTGCTCGTCCATTCCTGATGGTGGCACCGAGCCGCGCTTCGCGGCGCGGCTCGTCACGACAGATCAGGCCTTCGCCTTGGCCTCGCGGCGACGCTGGTGGAGGATCCACTCGGTGTAGCCGTTGGGCTGCGCGCGGCCCTTGAACACGAGATCGCAGGCGGCAGCAAAGGCGGGGCCATCAAAGGACGGCGCCATCGGCGTGTAGAGCGGATCATCCGCATTCTGCCGGTCGACGATGACCGCCATGCGCTTCATCGCTTCCATCACCTGCGCCTTTGTCACCACCCCATGCAGCAGCCAGTTGGCGATGTGCTGGCTGGAAATGCGCAATGTCGCACGGTCTTCCATCAGGCCGACATCGTGAATGTCAGGTACTTTCGAGCAGCCCACGCCCTGGTCGATCCAGCGCACGACATAGCCGAGAATGCCCTGGCAATTGTTGTCGAGTTCCTGCTTCACGTCTTCGGGCGCGAAGTTGGATTCGGCCAGCGGAATGGTCAGGATATCGTCGAGCGAGGCATAGGGGCGGTTCTTGAGTTCCGCCTGGCGCGCAAAGACATCCACGTCGTGATAATGCAGCGCGTGCAAAGTCGCGGCGGTCGGGGAGGGCACCCACGCGGTGGTGGCGCCGGACTTCGGATGGCCGATCTTCTGCGCGAGCATATCGGCCATGCGGTCGGGTGCGGCCCACATGCCCTTGCCGATCTGCGCATGTCCCGGCAGCCCGCAGGCGAGGCCCGCATCGACGTTGGAATCCTCATAGGCCTTGATCCATGCGGTGCTCTTCATGTCGTTCTTGCGCACGACAGGCCCGGCCTCGATGGAGGTGTGAATTTCGTCGCCAGTGCGATCAAGGAAGCCGGTGTTGATGAACACGACGCGGTCGCCCGCAGCCGCAATACAGGCCTGCAGGTTGACGGTGGTGCGCCGCTCCTCGTCCATGATGCCCATTTTCACGGTGTTGCGCGGCAAGCCCAGTATATCCTCGACGCGGCCGAAAAGCTCGTTGGCGAAAGCCACTTCGTCGGCGCCGTGCATTTTCGGCTTCACGATATAGACCGAGCCCTTGCGGCTGTTGCGGATCGGGCCCTGGCTCTTGAGATCGTGGATGGCGATCAAAACGCTGACGGCGGCGTCGAGCAGCCCTTCGGGAATTTCCTGCCCCTGCGCATCGAGCACGGCATCCGTATACATGTGATGGCCGACATTGCGGATGAGCATTAGGCTGCGGCCGTGCAGGTGGTAAGGGCCGTTGGCGCTCTCATACACGCGGTCGTCGTTGAGCTTGCGCTCGAGCGTGCGTCCCCCCTTTTCGAATGACGCGGTCAGCGTGCCGCGCATCAGGCCGACCCAGTTACGATAGACCTCGACCTTGTCCTGCGCATCGACGGCGGCGACGCTGTCTTCCATGTCGACGATCGTCGAGAGTGCGGATTCGAGCACGACATCAGAAACACCCGCGGCATCGTCGCGACCGATAGTGCTGGTGCGGTCGATGTGGATCTCCGCATGAATGCCATTGTGGCGCAGCAGCACAAGTGTCGGCGCATCTTGCGCACCCTGCCAGCCGGCAAGGCCTGTGGGATCGGCGAGGCCCGTAGTGCCGGCACCCATCGTCACGACGAGTGCGCCGTCCTTGATCGCATATCCGGTGGCGTCCGCATGGCTACCCTTGGCGAGCGGCGCGATCTTGTCGAGCGCGGCCTTGGCGAAAGCGATGACCTTGGCGCCGCGCGCTTTGTTGTAGCCCTTGCCCGCGGGCTCGGCGACCACGGCATCCGTACCGTAGAGCGCGTCAAAGAGGCTGCCCCAGCGCGCATTGGCGGCGTTGAGCGCATAACGCGCGTTGGACATCGGCACGACGAGCTGCGGCCCGGCGAGATGGGCGATTTCGTCATCGACATTCTGCGTCTTCACGCTGAAGGTGGCCGGGGCCGGGCGCAGGTAGCCGATCTCGCGCAGCATGGCCTGATAGGCTGCCCCATCGTGCCGCTCGCCTTTTTGGGCGAGGTGCCATGCGTCGATCTTTGCCTGCAGCGCGTCGCGGACATCCAGCAAAGCACGGTTGCGCGGGCTGAGATCGGCGACCAGCGAGGCGAAGCCGCCGAAGAAGGCGTCGGGCGAGACACCCGTTCCCGGCAGAGCTTCGGTGCGGATGAAATCATGCAGGACCGTTTCAATCGACAGACCGGCGACTTTGGTGCGGCTCATGGGTTGCTCCCGCGTTTTCGCTTGGCCGAAGGCTCGGCCTGTTTTCAGTCTGATCCTTGCCCGGTCAACGCCCCGGTTTCAAGGGCCCGCGCGAGGCAAACCGATCCGTCGCGACCAATGGCTAAGGGCTGCCCCCAGCCGCGCCACCGGTCGTGCGTAAACGCGGCGTTAACCAGAATCCCGCAATCTGCGTACTACATTTGGAGCGGAAATGACGCAGATTTTGGAAACCCTGGTCGTTGGGGCCGGACCCGCAGGCCTGACAACGGCTTACGCGCTGGCTAAAGCCGGGCATGGCGTCACGGTGCTTGAGCAGGATCCCGCCTACGTCGGGGGAATCAGCCGCACCGCGAGCTACAAGGGTTTCCTGTTCGACATCGGCGGCCACAGGTTCTTCTCGAAATCGAAAGAAATCGTGGATCTCTGGGACGAAATTTTGCCCGACGACTTCATCGAGCGTCCGCGCCTCTCGCGCATTTATTATCGCGGCAAGTTTTACTCCTATCCACTCAAGGCCTTCGAGGCCCTCCGCAATCTCGGCATCCTCCAGAGCGCCGCCTGTGTGGCGTCCTTCGGCTGGGCCAAGCTGTTCCCCATCAAGGAACCCAAGACCTTCCATCAATGGGTGCGCAACAACTTCGGGGAGCGCCTGTTCTCCATTTTCTTCAAGACCTACACAGAAAAAGTGTG
>JAQGKN010000241.1 GCA_028290085.1 Hyphomicrobiales bacterium | reverse complement strand
TGACGATGGGACGGTCACCCCAGCTCTTGGACACGCCTTCAGCCTCGACGACGAGCTTGCCCGACGTGCGGCCTTCCGTGACCGAGATTTTCACATCACCGACAACACGACGCGCCTCGCGAACCTGGGTGCGCAGATCGCTCAGGCGGGCCATGCGGCCCATGTTGCGCTTGCGGCGCGCGGTGACGCCGTAGCGCACCCAATGCTCTTCGTTGACGATCTGGCGGTCGAGCTTGTGACGGTCGCGCTCTTCCTCTTCCAGCACCTTGTCGCGCCAGGTCTCGAATTCGCCAAAGCCGCGGTCGAGGCGTTTGGTCTTGCCACGGTCGAGCCAGACGGTGGCGCGTGAGAGGTTTTGCAGGAAGCGCCGGTCATGGCTGATGAGAATCAGCGCCGAGCGCAGCGACGCCAGCTCGCTTTCCAGCCATTCAATGGCGGGCAGATCGAGATGGTTGGTCGGCTCGTCGAGGAAGATCAGGTCGGGCTCGGGCGCCAAAACGCGCGCCAAAGCGGCGCGGCGGGCTTCGCCACCTGAGAGGCGCGAGGGATCTTCGTCACCGGTCAAGCCGAGTTCGCCGAGCAGATAGCGGGCGCGATGGAGGTCGTCGTGAGGGCCGAGCCCCGCCTCGACATAGGCCATGACGCTGGTGAAGCCGGTGAGATCGGGCTCCTGCGGCAGGTAACGCACGGTCGCGTCGGGCTGGAAGAAGCGCGAGCCGCCATCCTTCTCGAGCTCGCCCGCGGCAATTTTCAGCAGCGTCGACTTGCCCGAGCCATTACGGCCGACGAGGCAGAGGCGATCGCCCGCGCTCACGGAGAGGTCCGCGCCTTCCAGCAGCGGCTTACCGCCGAGCGTCAGCGTGATGTCCTGTAGAATTAGAATAGGGGGGGCCATATGTGTCTCGTTCTCGAGTCCCGCGTCGAGGTCCGCGCGAACAAGCGGCAACCCATACATCAGGGCCGTGTTGGGGGCCAGCGGGTCAGGCGACAAAGCTCGATTCGAGCGGTAATGTCGCGCCGCTAGGCATGATAGGCACGATACGGGGAGAATAGAATGGTCGAGCGGGACGTGACGGCAGCATTGGCGGCGCTTGAGGCACATCGCGTCGAAGTCGGCCACCACACGATTGCCGATCTCTTCGCGGAAGATCCGACCCGTTTCGAGCGTCTACAGCTGCGGCTCGGCGATCTGCTGTTCGATTATTCCAAGCACCGCATCACAGACGCAACACTCGCCCATCTGATCGCGCTGGCCCGTGCCGCGCGGCTTGAAGAGCGCCGCGAGGCGCTTTTTTCCGGCGAGAAGGTCAATCTGACCGAGCACCGCCCGGCTCTGCACATGGCGCTGCGCGATTTCTCCGGCCGCGCCGTGATGGTGGATGGGCGCGACGTGATGGGCGATGTGTTCGCCGAGCGCGCCAAGGTGAATGCCTTCGCGGCGGGCGTTCGTGACGGACGCATTTGCGGAGCGGGCGGCGCTCCCTTTACCGACATTGTGAATATCGGCATCGGCGGCTCGGATCTTGGGCCCGCAATGGCTGCGCGCGCGCTCTCACCCTTCGCCAAGCCGGGCCTGCGCACGCATTTCGTTGCCAACGTCGATGGAGCCGATCTCGGAGACACACTGGCACCGCTCAACCTCGCGACCACCCTGTTCATCATTTCCTCCAAGACCTTTTCGACGCAGGAGACCATGACCAACGCGGCCTCGGCCCGGGCACGCGTGGCGGAGGCACTGGGCGAAGAAGCCATCGGCGATCATTTCTGTGCTGTCTCGACCAAGCTCGAT
Source organism: Hyphomicrobiales bacterium (assembly GCA_028290085.1). Lineage (GTDB taxonomy): Bacteria > Pseudomonadota > Alphaproteobacteria > Rhizobiales > Beijerinckiaceae > Terripilifer. The sequence continues at coordinate 2,099 of JAQGKN010000241.1, read as the reverse complement.
CTCGTTGCGAAATTCGGCATTCAGAGCGACCGCGTGTTCGGCTTCTGGGACTGGGTCGGCGGGCGCTATTCGCTCTGGTCCTCCATCGGCCTGGCGCTGGCTATTTCCATCGGGCCGGAGAATTTCGAGGATTTCCTGCGCGGCGGGCATGAGGCGGACGACCATTTCGAGCAGGCCCCGCTCGAAGAGAACATACCCGTCATCATGGGGCTGCTCGGCATCTGGTATCGCAACGTCTGGGGTTTCGGCGCCCATGCCGTCATCCCCTACGACCAGCGGCTGGCGCGATTTCCGGCCTATCTCCAGCAGCTCGACATGGAATCGAACGGCAAATCGGTGCGCCGCCACGGTGGCCCGGTGACCATGGCGACGGCGCCGGTCATTTGGGGCGAACCCGGCACCAATGGCCAGCATGCTTTCTTCCAGATGCTGCATCAGGGCACGGACATCATCCCGATCGATTTCCTTGTCGCGGCGGAGCCGACGGCAGCGGACGAGCACCATCACCGCCTGCTCGTCGCCAATTGCTTCGCGCAGGCGGAAGCGCTAATGCGCGGCCGCTCACGCCATGAAGTGGATACGATTCTCGCCCGACAGGGCCTGCACGGCGAGGCGCTGGCGGCATTGGCTCCGCACAAGGTTTTTGCGGGCAACCGGCCGTCGAGCACGTTCCTCTACCGCCGCCTCGACCCGCACATGCTGGGACGCCTCGTGGCGCTCTACGAGCACAAGGTCTTCGTGCAATCGGCGATTTGGGACATCAACGCCTTCGACCAATGGGGCGTGGAACTGGGCAAGGAGCTGGCCGGGAGACTCGCACCCCTCGTGGCGGATGACGCGGCCTCGACCGAGGGGCTCGATGGCTCGACGGCGGGGCTGATTGCCTATCGGCGTGGGCTGGTGGGGGTGAGTTGACCGGTTCGTCTGAGCCGGCAACGTCATTGCGAGGAGCGTAGCGACGCGGCAATCCAGGAGTCGCAAGACCGTACTGGATTGCTTCGCTTTCGCTCGCAATGACGGCAACGAGATTTGTGCGCTACTCGTCCTCGCCGAAGCGATTGGCGACGAGCTGCGTCACCGCATCGAGGCAGGCCTGTGCCTGCTCTCCACGCGCCGAGACGCTGATCGTGGTTCCGATGCCGGCGCCCAGCGTCAGGATGCCCATGATCGAGGTGCCACCGACTGTCTCGCTGCAGCGGGTTACCGTGACTTCAGCCTCGAATTTCTCGACGCATTGAACAAACTTGGCGGTGGCGCGGGCGTGCAGGCCCTTGCGATTGACGATGAGCAACTCGCAGGTCACGCCATCGGCAAAGGTCGGCGCAGGCGGGCAGATCTCAGGAACTTCGTAAGGGTCTGTCTCGGTCATTTCCCGCTCAAAATACGGCTGGCCACGGAAATATATTTGCGGCCGGCATCCTGCGCCTGAATTACAGCCTGCTCAAGGCTCGACTCCTCGCGGACGGAGGCCAATTTGATGAGCATGGGCAAGTTGATGCCCGCGACAACATCGACTTTCGGGCCATCCATCACGGAAATAGCGAGGTTGGAGGGCGTGCCGCCGAACATATCCGTCAGCACGACCACGCCTGCCCCCGTGTCGACATGCTGGACCGCCGCGATGATGTCCTTGCGGCGCTGCTCCATGTCGTCTTCGGGGCCAATAGTGATCGTCTCGATCTGCTTTTGCGGACCGACGACATGTTCGAGGGCCGCGCGAAACTCAGTCGCGAGGTGGCCGTGGGTCACAAGGACCATTCCGATCATCGGACAGTACCGTCCATACAGGTTTGTGCCACGAGCCTGCCCCAGGCCCTCCATCGAGAGGCGCCATTTTGTGCGTTGCCGCTAAATTGGCAAGCAAAATGCGCCATGTGGGATTCAGCCATCGATAAAAAGTCCCAGAATTCGACGCGCTGCCGTTTCTGAAGGCAGGTCGGCGGGTAGAATGAGCCTGCGCAGGGATATATTGCCAATTCGTGTTGTCAAATCAGCAGGTTCTGGCATGCGGGGCGGCTGATTCGCGGCTCTGTCGGGTTGAACGATATCAACGACATACGAGATCCGGACGGAGGCCTCGTGGGGCCTTGGAAGAATTC
>JAQGKN010000204.1 GCA_028290085.1 Hyphomicrobiales bacterium | reverse complement strand
CGCTATGCCTATACCGAGGAATGGGTCGCGCTCTGCAAGAAGGTCTGGAGCGAGACGGAACCCTTCGATTTCAAGGGACGCTTCTTTGACATGAAGGGCGTCCTGTCGAAGCCCAAGCCCTGGGGAGACAGCGAGCCGCTGCTCATCAGCGCGGGCAATTCGCCTGAAGGGCGCTCGTTTGCTGCTAACCACGCGGACGCTCTGTTCATGACCATCGTCGAGCTGGACACGCTGCCCGACGAAGTGAAAACGGTGCGCGCCTCGACCAGCGATGCGGCGCGCAACGTCGGCGTTTATGCGAGCGGGCATCTGATCTGCCGGCCAACGCGCAAGGAAGCCGAGGATTACTACCACTATATCGTCTACGACATGGGCGACTGGGAAGCCGCCGAACATGCCGCCGTCATCCGCACCAAAGGCCGCAAAACAGCCTTCGATGCCATGAAGCGGCTGAAGGAGCGCCTGATCAGCGGCGTCGGGACTTATCCGGTGCTGGGCAGCTACGACGATGCGGCCGAGAGCTTCCTGCGCATGAGCGAAGCGGGACTCGATGGCATGGCCATCGGCCTCGTCAACTACATCAAGGATTTCCCGGCGCTGCGCGACGAAGTGCTGCCACGCATGCAGCGTCTCGGCCTGCGGGCATAACTCTCAGGCGTCGAGCTCGGGGTAGTGCCTGAAAATGCCATCCTCGTTGAATGCGAGGTGGCGCGGGCTGCCGAGATAGGCTGCGATGTTGGGCAGCTTCCGGACTGCTTCGACGAGTGCGACGACGCGGGGGAAGTCTGTTTCGTGGCCCTTCATGGCCTTGGGGAAAGCGTAGCGGAAGCCCTCGACCAGCTGGAACAGGGATAGATCGGCGTAACTGACGGCGCGCCCTGCCAGCCATTTGCCGCCGCGTTTCTCATTGCCAAGGATGCGTTCGAACCACCCGAGAAATTTTGGAATGCGCTCCTCGCGGAATGATTTGGCGGCGCGGCGCGCTTCCGGCTTCTGGTCCTCGTAGTAGAGGTCCACAGCGACGGGGTGGTGCGCGTTGTGCGCCTCAGTGACAGCATCGGCGATGGTCAGTTGCATCTGGTGCGTCCAGAGACGCTTGGCCGGATCGCGCGGCGCGAGCTTCAACCTGTCGCCGAGATGCAGCAGAATCGCGGCCGTCTGGCCAATGATGCGTGAGCCGTCCTTCAGGAACGGCGGCGCGAAAGGCGGCATCGCCGCTTCGTGCTCCATAAGCTTCGTCAGGGCCGACATTCCCGAGGGCGTGTCACGCACCAAATCGATGTAGGGCGCGCCCGCCTGTTCGAGTGCGAGTCGCACGAATTCGCCACGCCCCGGCAGGCCCGGCCAGTAATAGAGCTCGTAGGTCATGAGGCACTCCATGTTGTGATCGCTCGAACCATAACGTTGCGACATCACATTAAGTGCCTCATCCTCTACTAGAGAATCACGACGTCGACCGAGGCTCCCAGCTCACGCTTCGCTGTCTCCACCAGGAAGGCATGGTGGGTGAAAAGGATCGGCTGCACGGTCTCGCCGATGGCGGCCAGAGCCCGCAGGCCGTTGGCCGTTCTTGCATCGTCGAAGGACGAAAAGAGGTCGTCGCCGATAAACGGCGGCGGCTCGGCGCGGCTCGCGTAATCCTCGACATAGGCGAGACGCAGCGCGAGATAGAGCTGATCGCGCGTGCCCTCGCTCATGCCGGTGACCTCGATTTCCTTGCCGTCGGCGCGGCTTCCCGTGAGAACGGGCACCTCGTCATAGGACTGGCCGAGTGCCCTGAAGGCGCCGCCGGTCAGCAGCGCGAACAATTCACCCGCGCGCGCCATCATCGGCTCCTGCCGGCCAAGTCTCTGGCGGGAAATCGCTGTTCCGATCATCGCTGCGCCGATGCTCAGCACTGCCCAGTCACGCGCCGCCTCTACCATTTCGGCCTCGGCATTGCGCCGCTGCTGGATTGCGACTTCAGCGCCGACGGCGCCTTCGAGCGCCGAAAGACTTTGCGCGGCGGTGCGCGCGGCTGCGAAAGCTTCCTGCGCGGCGCGTTCCAGAGCGCGGTCTTCTTCGATCATCCGCGCGAGATCAGCCTCCGTCGTGTCGGGATCGTAGTGCGTCAGCGCCGCGCGAAGGCTCGCCTCGTCGCGCCCATCGGCGGTATTAGCAAGCTCCTCGCGGCGCTTGCGGATATCCGCATCAATGGCATCTCGCGTCGCAAGCGCACGGGCGATCTGGTCGAGATCCGATGTGACGGCATCACCCATCTTCTGGGCCAGACGGGTCAAGTCCGCGTCGGCATGCGCGCGCGCCTCAGCCGCCTCGACTGCGATACTATTCGCCTCGGCGATTCGCCGAGCCAGCTCCTTGCGGCGCGCCTGCTCCTCTCGCGCTCCGGTGAGGCGGTTCAGCATTTCGCGCAAGTGCAGATCGGGGTCGCCATGCGCGAGATCGGGCGCAGCCTCAGCGACCAGAGTTGCGACCTCCCGCTCGAAGGTGGCGGCATCGCGCTTCATGCCGTCGATACGCCGGCGCAAGGTCTCGTGTCGGCCGGCTTCCCCGGGCACGTCTTTCCAGGCGGCGAGAACGACTTCGGCTTCGACTTCGGTCGCGCTGACGGGCAGGCCGATGCGGGGCAGGGCGGCGTGAAAGGTCTCGCGCCAGACCGCCATGGCCTGCTCTGCTCCGGCCGCTGCGGTTGTGGCTGCCTCCAGCCGCTTCTTGAGATCACCGAGGATGGCGTCCGACGCGCGGGCGGCGTTCCAGATTTCAGTAACGCGCACCACTTCGGCGTCAATCCGCGAAACAAGAAGCGGAAGGGCGAGCCCCTCCATCGGTGCGAGGCCGAGATCGGTCACAAGGGATTCGAAGGCGGGACGCGCCGTCTGGATCTGTGCCTGCGCCGACGCGAGGTTCGCATGAAGCTGTTCCAACCGGTCGCGGCGCTCGAGCAAGGCGTCGGCCTGTGGCCTCCATCCGGCCATTTCGGCTGGCGGCAGCGGGGCGATGCCGGCTGCCGTCCATAGTGCGCGCCACTCCTGCTCGGTCGCGTCTTTCGATGCGCGCAAGGCGGCAAGGCGGGTCTCAATATCCTGCGCAAGCTTGTGTTGATCGGCCAGCCGCCGCGTGTCGTTGGCATGCTCGGCGACGCGGTGGGCATCGAGCGCCGCCGCATCTGCCAACCGGTCCGCCTCGCTCTTGGAGATCTCGAAGGCAGAAACGCTTGCAGACAGACTGGTTGAATCCAGCGCCTGCGCAGTGTGGAACAAGGTCGCCTGCAAGGCGCCCCAATGCGCATCGCGCTCGCTGCGAAGCGCCTCGATCCTTTCGCGCGTCGGCACCACGCCGCCGGCTGCGCGGTCTGCGATCGCTGTCGTCAGGCGTGTGATTTCGCCTTGCGCAGCGTCGCGCATCTGCTCGTTACGGGCGATCTTCTCCCTCAGCGCAGCCAGGCTCGTGGCGAAGGCTGCGATGGTTTCCCGCGACGGGAACGAGGCCTGCGCCAGCGCGTCTAGGTTGCTGACGGTTGGCGCCAGGCGAGCGGCTGCGTCCTGCAGGCGCTTTGCTTCGGCGTCTATTTCAGCCCGCTGGGCTTCGACGCGCTCGGCCAGCTTCGAGATGGGCGCCAGCGCAGTGAATTGTTCGCGCAAGGGCTGGGGATCGCGCAAGGGGCCGCGCTTTGCGCCATCCTGCTGTTTGCCGGCCAGCGTCTCGCTCTCGCGGTCGCGCTCGGCCGTTCTCGCAGCGAGGTCGATCTGCAGGCGTTTACCTATCGCGATGCATTCGGCGACATGCGCGCGGCTTGCATCGTCGGGCTGCTTTGCGAGCAGGGTGGCGATATCGGGTAAGCCAAGACGAGCGGCCAAAGTGGCAAGGCTTTTCACAGCGGCGTCTTCCTCTCGCGCGACGGCTGGAAGATCGAGCAGTGCCTTGAGGTAGGCTCCCGATTGCTTCTGCAGTAGCTCGATGGATTCGGCGCGGTCGAGAAGTGCCGATTCAATGCCAATTTCTTCCAGCTCGGCAGTTAGCCGCGCAGCGCGTTTATCCGCATCATCTTGCGTGCGCGCTGCCGCAGTCAAAGCGTTGAGTGCGGCGACGAGTTCTGCTCCCAGCCCTTCGGGCGCTGCCGGTAGCACACCCAGCAAAGCGGCGCGCGCGTGTTCCGCGTCGATAGCCCGGACGACGGGCGCGGCCCGGCGCAGGCGGCTGAGGCGCGCCTGTTCGCTTGCGATGGCAGCGCGCTTGTCGCGGATTGTCTCGACCAGCTGCTCCTGCGTGGCATGATCATCCCGCAGAGTCTTCAGGGCACCCGCGCGCGTTTCGCGGTCGCGGAGATCCTTGCGCGCTTTCTCGTAGCGGTCGCTGGCTTGATAGAAAGCGCGCGTCTGTGATTTCGTTTTAGCGAAAATCTTGTCGGCCTCATCGTCCAGAGTCGCGCGCAGATCGTTGAAGCCGCGCAGGCCCGAAGCTGCCGAAAAGAGCGCAGCGCCCAGTTCGCCATCGCTTTGCTTCAGCTCGTCACTACTCTTGCGAAGCGCCTCAGCGTCGAGGCCGAAGGCCCGGCGGAACACGTCGCGCTGCAGACCGCCGAGGTAGGGGATGAGCGCATCGTCGGCGAGTGCCCGGTCTGAGAGATCGCTGAGCGCGGGCTTGTTCTTCCGGCGGCGGAACGAAAGTTCCGCGCCCTTGCTGTCGCGAATGCGGGCGCCGAGCCGCAGATCTTTGGCCGCATGGGCGAAATCGAATTTCGTGCGTGTCTCGATACCAAAGAGAAGATCCGTAATCGCTGCGAGAGAGCAGCTTTTGCCCGCTTCATTATGCCCATAGACGATGTGCAGTTTCGCATCGGGACGGAAAACAAGGTGCTTGTCGGTGAAGGGACCGTAGCGGTCGAGATCGAAATCCAGAATGCGCATGCGTCTAGCGCTCCGTTGAGGTGAGAGCGCGTGCGATCGCCAGAGCACGGGCGTCCGCCAGAATGGCGTCGAGATCGATCAACGCATCTTCACTG
>JAQGKN010000195.1 GCA_028290085.1 Hyphomicrobiales bacterium | reverse complement strand
ATGTCCGCGCGATCGAAGAGAGCGCGCAGGGAGCTCCTGGCCGCCTGTGCGGCATCCGCGTTCCAGCCGCCATAAACGGCATTATCAATGAACTTTGTCTCGACCTCCGCGAGGCTCATTGGCGCGTGGGCACCGCCACGCATGTGATCCTGCATGAGCACACGCGTTTCGCCATTCTTGAGAGTAGCCTTCAGATGGCCGATGAAATTATCTGGATACGGATCGTTCGGATTGATGACATAGCGGATCTTCGCCGCGAGTTCTTGCGCCTGTCGGTCTGCGATGCGCGCTTCACTGAACTGGCCGAGCCCCGCCTTGCCGTCCAGAAAGCCGATGGCCATGCAAAATGGCGTGCTGAATTTCGCAGCATAAGGCGTCTGCGGGCGATGTTTCACGGCCAACGGCTCCCACAGGCGATGCACGGTGCCCTCGCCGACATCGCAGGTAATTTCGACTATGTCTTCTGCACGCACGCCCTCAGCCGCGAGCGCGATCGCGCAATCGATAAAGGGCTGTGTCATCGTTCCGCACGCGAAGGGCTTGAACGCGATATCGTCGATCACCCAGCGCGTGCCGAGTTCGGCAAGAAGCGCCACGAAATCGGGCTTTCTCGACGGCGCGAAGGCGTGGAAGAACCCGTGGGTTCCCTCGAACACCGTGCGTGGACCAAGGAACCCGCCGCGCGCCATCAGCGCTGCGCGGATGCCCGATTGCGCGGCCCAGCCCGCATGCATGCGCTTGGTCCAGGTGCCCTCGGCAAGATATTCGATGATGCCCGATGCCATGCTGCCGGCAATGCCGAGTGCATGCACTGTCTGAGCTTTCGTCAAGCCGAGCGCCACGGAAACAGCGCCCGCCGCCGCCATCGTGCCAAACACGGCGGTGGGATGGAAACCTGCCTTGTGAATGGCCTTTGGCGTCACAAGGCTCAAGCGGCACAAGAGTTCTGCGCCATGGGCGGTGGCCAGCAGCAGCCTCTCGCCGCTCAAGCCCTCTGCTTCGCAGATCGCCATGGCGGCCGACACAACCACCGCGCCCGAATGCACGGGGCCGCCTTCGAATGTGTCGTCGTAATCTTCACCATGCGCGGCCGTACCGTTGATCAGCGCGGCACTGAACGCATCGAACCCGCGCGCGTGGCCAATGGCGGTAACATCGCCGGGGCCAGATGCCGAGATGGTCGCCTGCACATAAGTTTCATTACGCGCGGCGATGCACAGGCCTGCGACGTCGAGGACGATGCGGCGGCTGATTTCCCGCGTCTCACTGGACAGTGCGTTTATGTTTGCACTGGCGAGCCAATCAGCCAGAGTTTCAGCAATGGTGGGTGTGGAAGCTTGGGTCATACGGGCGTCCCGGTCTGCGCGCTGGACGAACCGGCGGCGCGGAAGTGGCGAAGGAGAGAAGTCACGATGAAGATTGCCGACAGTCCGAGCAGCACCGCAGAAATCGGATCGCGCACGAAGGTCGAGTAATCGCCGTCCGACAGCACGAGCGCGCGGCGATAATTGGATTCCACCATGAAGCCGAGCACGACGCCCAGAACCATCGGCAGAACAGGCATGCGGAAATATTTCATGCCGTAGCCCACGACGCCAAAGGCGAGCGCGATGCCGACATGAAAGAGGCTGTTGCCGATGGCATAGACGCCCGAAAGAACCAGTGCGTAGATGAATGCCATCAGATAATGCTTCGGCCGATTCACAAGCCAGACGCAGGGCCGCAGGATCGCGTAGCCGACGATGACGAGAGCAGCGAGGGACACGATCTTCCCGGCATAGAGCCCCATCACCACGTCATGATGCTTGGTGAACAGAAGCGGCCCCGGAATCATGCCGTGGATGAGGACCCCGCCGAGCAGCACGGCAGCCGAATTGGAGCCGGGAATACCGAGGCCTAGCATGGGGATCAAAGCCGTGCAGGACACGGCACCATTGGCGCATTCCGGCGCCGCGATTCCTTCGGGCGATCCGTGGCCAAATTCCTCCGGCTTTTTCGACCAGCGCTTGGCCTCGTTATAAGACAAGAACGCAGCAATGGTGCCGCCAGCGCCCGGAGTCACGCCTTCGACGAATCCGATGACCGCGCCGATGGCCTGCGATAGTCGCAGTCTTTTGCGCATGGGCCGGTCGGGAATCTTGATGGAGGCATCAGCGCTGTTGGTCTGCCGCCAGCCCGGCTGGCTGCTCTGCTCGAACAATTCGGTGATGGCATAAATGCCCACCATCACGAGGATTGGCGGAATGCCCGAGAGCAATTCCGCGTCGTCGAAGGTGAAGCGGTTGAGCCCGGTCACAGGGTCGGTTCCCACCGTCGCGATCATCAGGCCAATCACGCCGGCCATCAGTCCCTTGATGAGCGATTCACCGGCCAGCGATGCGATCACACTGAGGCCGAGCAGCCCGAGCCCCACATAGGATGTTGGCTGGAAAGCCAGCGCCACCTGCGCCAGCGGTTGCGTCAGCGCAACGAGCAGGATCACGCCGAAGGTCGAGCCGAGCAGCGTCGAATAGAGCGAGATGCCCAGCGCCTCGCCGGCCCTGCCCTGCTCCTTCATCGCATAGCCGTCTATCACCGTCGCGGCGGCGGAATTCGTGCCAGGCGTGCGAATGAGAACGGCTGGAATCGAGCCGCCATATTCGGCACCGAGATACGTGCTTGCGAGCAGCACAACCGCCGTTGAGGGGTCCATGCCGTATGTGAAGGGCAGCAGCAGCGCCATGG
>JAQGKN010000178.1 GCA_028290085.1 Hyphomicrobiales bacterium | reverse complement strand
CGCAAGCTTTTCGTCGACGACGATCTGCGCGGCACGCAGCACGCGCATGTCCTCGCCTTCGGCGTAGAGGATCTTCTTCAACGCGAGATTCGCCGCCTCGAACACCGGTTTCATGATGTTGCCGGAGCGGTAGACAAAGGCCTCCATGTCGCGCTTGTAAGCGGCCATGTCGGCCAGCGGGCGCGTTGCCACGCCACTCGCCATGGCGGCTTCCGCGACGGCCGGAGCCACCGCTGAGATCAGGCGCGGATCGAAGGGCTTGGGGATCAGATAATCCACGCCGAAGCGGCTTTCCTGATGCCCGTAAGCTGCGGTCACCACATCCGATTGCTCGGCGTGAGCCAGCGAGGCGATGGCATGCACGGCCGCCAGCTTCATCTCTTCGTTGATCGTGGTCGCGCCAACATCGAGCGCCCCGCGGAAAAGGAAGGGGAAGCACAGGACATTGTTGACCTGATTGGGATAATCCGACCGGCCCGTCGCGATGATCGCATCCGGGCGCACGGCGCGCGCATCTTCCGGCAGGATCTCGGGTTCCGGGTTGGCCATGGCGAGGATCAGCGGACGAGTGCCCATGCGGGCCACCATGTCCGGCTTCAGCACGCCACCTGCCGAAAGACCGAGAAAGATATCGGCCCCGTCGATGATGTCGCCGAGCGTGCGCGCGCATGTCTCCTGCGCATAGCGGATTTTCTCCTCGTCCATCGCTTCGGGACGTCCGCTATAGACGACGCCGTAAAGGTCGGAGACAAAGATGTTCTGGCGGCGGATGCCGAGGCCCACCAGCAGGTCGAGGCACGCCAGCGCAGCGGCGCCCGCACCTGAGCAGACGAGCTTCACGTCCGACAATTGCTTGCCGACCAGCGCCATGGCGTTGAACACGGCGGCGCCGACCACGATGGCCGTGCCGTGCTGATCGTCATGGAAAACGGGGATTTTCATGCGCGCGCGCAATTTGCGCTCGATCACGAAACATTCCGGCGCCTTGATATCCTCGAGGTTGATGCCCCCGAACGTCGGCTCCATCGCGGCGATAATATCGACCAGCTTGTCGGCGTCTGTCTCATCGAGCTCGATGTCGAACACGTCGATGCCGGCGAACTTCTTGAAGAGGCAGGCCTTGCCCTCCATGACCGGCTTGCCGGCGAGTGGCCCGATATTGCCCAGGCCGAGCACGGCTGTGCCGTTGGTGATGACGGCGACCAGATTGGCGCGCGACGTCAGCGTGCGCGCCTCGTCGGGATCGGCCACGATCGCGAGACAGGCGGCTGCGACGCCCGGCGAATAGGCGAGCGCCAGATCGTGCTGGTTCGTCATACCCTTCGTTGGCACGACGGAAATTTTTCCCGGAGTCGGGAAGCGGTGATATGCGAGCGCGGCTTGCGCGATTTGGTCATCCATGTCGGCGGCTTTCAGACGGGTGCATCCACATCGGCCGCAGAAGCGGCCCAACGAGATCCCATTGCGAGACGTTGCGCGAATAGAGCGACCTCGGTGCGGTTGGTCAATCCAAGCCTTGCAATAGCAGCCCCCACATGAGCTTTGACAGTGGCTTCTGAGATCCCCATGCGGAATGCGATTTCCTTGTTGGAGCATCCGCACCCCAGGAAGCCGATGACCCGCCATTGTGTGGCGGTGATCCGGTCGATCTCCTGCGGGCGGCGCCTTTGCCGCTCACCCCGACCGCCGTCAGCGCGGGTGAGAGCGAGGCGTATCGCCTCAGTCAGCCCACGCGGACTGATGTCGCGTGGCAACGGGCGAACATCTCGGCATTCGTCGAAGAAATGCCCGCACCCGGTCGCGCTCAGCAGGAGAACGGGCACATCCCTGAAGGGACGGCTCCATCGCTCGAACGCTCCAGCGTCCATCTCGGCGCCGATCCCGGCATCCACGATGATCAGCGAATAACCGCGCAAGTCGAGATGGCGCGCGACGCGCACATCGTCGAGTTCTGGCTTGACCACAGTTGCAGTCGGAAAGTGGCCGAGGGTCAGCGACGTCACGGCAAAGGCGAGGAGTGCATCGGTGGTCAGCACCGCAATGCGGTCTTCATTGCGCCCCGTGGTCGGCATCGCAAGGGCGCCCAAACGGGCGTCGAGTATGGGGGATCGACGTCCAGCAGCACCAGCGGCAACGCTCGTGGATTCCAATGCAGAAGGCCGTCTCTGCGGCTGCACAGCATTCACTCTCATGGCGATCCCGTACCCTGTTGGTTTTTTTGGTTCGCCGGGCCGACTGACTTTGACCATGCGACGTCTGCCCTAGTGTCAGCAGACATCGTGCCAAGCCGGGACACCCCGGCTGCAACAAATTATACACCATGAAAACAGTTAGTTAGAACAAAAACACCCTGCCGCGGAGCGGCAGGGTGTGCGAAAATCCAGAATTCGCCCGAATTTCTGTCTGGAAAACCAGACAGCTTCCTCAGGTGTGGGCGTAGAGCAGACGCGCCCGTATCGTGCCCTCGCAGGCCTTCATCTCCTCGAGCACCGCCTCGGCGTCGCCCGCACAGCCGTCGGCCTCGACCACCACATAACCGAGGTCGCCGTCCGTCTGCAGATATTGCGCCGCGATGTTCACGCCATGACGGGTGAAAACCTGGTTCAGTCGGTTGAGCATACCCGGCACATTGCGATGCACGTGGATGTAGCGCGTGCCAGCCGCGCGGGGTGGCATCTGCACCTGCGGGAAGTTGACCGCGCCGACCGTCGAACCCGCATCGCTGTAATCGACCAGCTTGCGAGCGACCTCGGCGCCGATGCGCTCCTGCGCCTCTTCGGTGGAGCCGCCGATATGCGGCGTCAGAATCACGTTCGCCAGACCCTGCAAGGGAGTCTGGAATTTCTCGGCATTGGATCCGGGCTCGACCGGGAACACATCAACAGCGGCACCGCCGAGATGACCGCTCTTCAGGGCGGCCGCGAGCGCGTCGAGATCTACTACCGTTCCGCGGCTGTTATTGATGAGATAGGCGCCCTTCTTCATGGCGGCCATCTGAGCCGCGCCCATCATTTTGTAGGTCGCGGGCGTCTCGGGCACATGCAGGCTGACGACGTCGCTGATGCGCAGAAGTTCGTTAA
>JAQGKN010000174.1 GCA_028290085.1 Hyphomicrobiales bacterium | reverse complement strand
TTAAGGCCAGCCTGCGAATGTGCATGGGACAAGGCAACGCAGGCGAGAAGCCGATCGTTGTCCGGAGTGCGCGCGTCGTGAGTTATGTGTCGAGTTTAGAAAACCGGATTCAGGCCTTGGTGCACGACAGCGTGCGCCAGAGCCCCTTCGAACGGTCGCGGCACGCGCTGTTTATCGGCACGCGCCTCATCATAGCTTTGGTAGCGGCCGTCTCCGGCCCGATCTGCCTCGCGCTGAATGGCGCACCGCCTCTCTGGCAATCGCTGGCCTTCGCACTCGCCATGGTGCCGCTCCTCGCAGTGGTGGTGGTGTCGCGTACTGGCCTCATCGAACTCGGTCACGTGTTGTGCATCTGCGCTCTCAGCGGCCTTGCAATGACCATCAGCTTTGGCGCAGGGGCCAATTCGAGCGCGGCCATCGTCTGGCTCGTCCTGACCCCCCTCGAAGCGGCGTTGTCTTTGGCTCCGGGCATGGTCGCCCTTTCGGCCATTTCGGCGCTGGTTATTTGTGCCCTTATGAACGCGGCTCAGCAATTTGGCCTGGCGCCGCCTGCGGGCGCCGATGCCGGTGCGGATCTACTCTTCAGCGCGGTCGCCGTCCTTTATGCGCTCGGCCTCGCAGGATGCTGGCTGCGCCTCAGCGAATTGCGCCGCCGGCGTGAACGCGTCGATGCAGCGCGCTACGCCACGCTTTCGGAGGCTCTGGGCGATCTCGTGCTGCGCTTTGACCGCACGGGCGCGGTGTTCTCGGCGAGCCGTGAATGCGAGGCACTTTTTTCGCTGAATGCCCGCTCTCTGATGGGCCGCGGGTTTTTCGAACGCATCCAGGTTGCGGATCGTCCGGCATTTCTCAAAGTCATCGCCGATGCAGCTGCGAGCCAGCAGACAGCGGTCGCGACCGTGCGCCTGCGCACGTCCAGCACCGCCAGCGAGCGCGGCGCATACGAAGAGCCGCTGTTCGTGTGGGTTGAAATCCGCGCGCGCAACATCGGCGTCGAGCCCTCGCTCCGTGAGGACGGCGCGGTTGTCGTCGCCGTCGTTCGCGACGTTTCGGAGCGCGTCGAGTCGCAGCGCGCCATCGAGGCGGCACGCTTGGAAACCGAGCGAGCGCAGGGCTGGAAGGATCGTTTCCTGGCCAATGTCAGTCACGAATTGCGCACGCCACTGAATGCGATCATCGGCTTTTCCGAAATGCTCGGCAACGAACAGCTGGCGCCGCGCGATGAAGCGAAGCGTCGCGAATATGCTGACATCATCAACACCTCGGGCCTGCATCTCCTCTCGGTCGTGAACTCGATCCTCGACATGTCGAAGATCGAATCCGGCAGCTTCGAAGTGGTCGCCGAACCTTTCGATGTCGCGCCGCTGATCGATTCCTGCTGCGACATGGTGCGTTTGAAGGCGGAGGAATCGCGTGTGGAAATCGTGCGCGTCTGTCCCGCAAATCTCGATGAACTCATCGCCGACAAGCGCGCCTGCAAGCAGATCCTCATCAATCTGCTCTCGAATGCGGTCAAGTTCACCCCATCCGGCGGACGCGTCACCGTCGGGGTGCGCCCCGAAGGCAATTCGCTCGCGCTCTATGTCGCCGATACCGGCATCGGCATCACGGCCCCGGATCTGCCGCGCCTCGGCGATCCCTTCTTCCAGGCACGCTCATCCTACGATCGCCCGTATGAGGGCACCGGCCTCGGCCTTTCCGTGGTCAAGGGGCTTGTTGGATTGCATGGCGGCACGATTTCACTGGAGAGCGAACCTGGCCAGGGAACCTGCGTCACCGTGCGCTTGCCGCTCGATTGCCGTCGCGTGGTTTCGCTCGGCCAGGAAAGTGCAAAAATTGAAGTGATCACGCGGGCCACTCACGCGTCCTCCGCATTTCCGATGGTGAAGAAAATTGCGTGAAGCTCTCGCCCGTTCAGACCACGATTTCGTTTTGAGCGAGGCTCCCCGCCGTCGCCCATCCAGTTCCGCGCGCCAAAGACGCTTCGCCTGGATGGCGCCGCTGGCACGCCGGCCCGGCCAGACCATCGTCTGCGCGGTTTTTACGGCCGTACTCACCGGCATTCTGGCAAACGCCATGTTCTTCCAGACGGCGCGTCATCCCGCGCCGATCTTCGGCGGCCCTGTCGTCGCACGCCCCTTGGCCGTAGCTCCCGTGCCAGCGCAGCCTCAGGCCGCGGCGACGTCGGCAGTGCCGGTTCCCGTGCCGCGCCCGGTGGAGTTCACGCCGGTCGGCGCACCGATCCACGATTCCTCGGAGCCTGCCAAGGATCAGATCGGCAATCTCCTCAAGGCCTCATCGGCGTCTTCGCCAGATGCAACCCGGCTTCTCGCAGCACAGCGCGCGCTCGCGCGTCTCGGCTATGCCGTGAAGCCTGATGGCGTCATGGGTGGCTCGACCCGTCAGGCCATCGAAAAGTTCGAGCAGGCCCGCAAGTTGCCCGTTACCGGTGAGCTCTCTGCGCGCACGCTCCGTGAGCTTTCCTCACAAGCCGGCGTCGTGGTGCCATAGCTCATGCATTTGCGCGCGGATATCTGGGTCGCCGCCTATCTGCGCAGATGTGGGACGGAAGGCGCGTACGCCGTCCTTCGCAAGCGCGGTTCACCTGAAGCAGGGGCGATCTTCGTCAAGGTCGATCGCCTCGATGGTCAGGCGGCGGTTTACGGACCAGCGCCCTCCAGCCAGCTCGCGGAACGCGAGGGCATCGACCGGCTCTGGGCTCGCATGCATGCCCAACCATGGATTGATCCGCTCGCCGCCGAAGAGCGCCTGCGCCGCGAAATGTCCTTTGATCCCGATCTTTGGCTCGTCGAAGTGGAAGATCGCAAAGGCCGCTGCTTTCTCGACCTCGCGGAGGAGGGCGGCTAGCCCGCCTGCAGCCGCTTCAACGTGTCCTGCGTCGTGCGACGCAATTCTGTGACACGCGCTGATGTTGCCGGGCGCCCGGCCAAGGGACGCGCGGTCTGGTCGAGAACAGGCACATGCTGCCCGCGCATTTGCCGCGAAGGCGAGCCGACCATTGCGCGCAGAATCTGCTCTGCAACCTCTTGCGAGATCGTGGCAGCAAGCCGCGTCAGCATCGAAACTTTCCCGAACGAATGCGAAATATTCTCGTCCGCGAACAGGAAAATGCGCGTCGCGATGGTTGCGCTCAATCCGACCGCACGCAGCGCAATTGCCAGCGGTTCGCCACCGCGATCGGCGACGATGGCGCGCATCGTCGCCTCTTCACACTGGCAGGCGTCTGTGAGTGCGGCAATAAAAGCCGCGTTGTCACGCTCTAGCGCCGCGGCCTCGATGCGTCGTGCATCGGCTGTACGCGCCGGTTCGGCCCAATCGACCTTGATATTCTCCTCGCCCGCCGCGCGTTTGGCCTGAGCGATCATTACGGCGCGCTGTTTCGATGTCGCCTGAAGGAACAGGCTCGCGACTTCGGCGTGATGAGGCATCCGCGCACAAAGCAGTGCGGCGAGATCGTGATCGGTCCGGCCTTGTTCGACCATGACCTTCAGCGCGTCGGAGCCGATGGGCGCGGTTTCATTGGCCGCCAGTACATGCAGGACCTCGCTCTCGCCGCGCATGGCGAGTGTCTTCACCAAAGCCGGATCCAGGTCGGAACGTTGCGCGATGGCCATTGCGGCTTCGCGCGTTCCCAATAGTGCAGCGGTGTCGATGGCGAGGGTGGAAACATGCCGGCATCGCGCAAGCAGCAACAAGGCACCAGGGCCGCCGCGTTCGATGAGTCTGTCGATCAGCGCGACTGGTGCATCCTGATGGTCGCAGAGCTGCCGGGCCACGTGCTCGATCTCCGCATCGCCTGCGTCGCCGACAACGCGCATGGCGATTTCGAGGAATTGGCGCAGCTCGTCTTGAGTGTGCATCGGGCGCATGACGAAAAGATCCGTCAGGACGCGCAGTAGGACGGGACGGGTGGCCCCGTCCTCGTTCAGCCCGCCGGCGGCAAGCTTCTGGAGGGCATCGGACATGAAATCATGGGCGAAGGGACGCATCGCGGACACACTCTGGAACTGTCGCGACGATAGCTCGGAGTCGTTGACGCAACATTAACCTTCAAAATTCCTAATACGATTCAGGTTGTGAAAGTTCGTGTCGCCTTTTTGAGTTCGATTCTCTTGGGAGCCGGAACTATGAGCAAGATTTTGAATTTCAGGCCGGCGGTGGGACCGCCGCGCTGCGCAGCCCCGCCGGGCGGTCCTTGTGCGGAAATTCTCTTTTTCACAGG
>JAQGKN010000264.1 GCA_028290085.1 Hyphomicrobiales bacterium | reverse complement strand
GATTCCGTCTACCTGCGCGGCTGGGACGACTACGAGTTTCACACGCTGAAGCTCACCGCTTCCGCCAAGGCCGGCATGGGCCATCTGGCGTTTCGCGCGGCGAGCCCCGAGGCACTGGCCCGGCGTGTGGCCAAGCTCGAGTCGATGGGACGCGGCATCGGCTGGACGGATGGCGACCTCGGCCACGGCCCGGCCTATCGCGCGACCGACCCTGACGGGCACATTTTCGAAATCTACTACGAGACCCGCTGGTACGAAGCGCCGCCCGAGCTTCGTCCGGCGCTCAAAAATCAGGCTCAGAAATATCCGGCGCGCGGCTGCAACGTTCGGCGAATCGACCACCTCAATCTGCTGGTGCTCGATGTCACCGCGACGCGACACTTTCTCGAAGATGGGCTGAATATGCGCCTGACCGAGCAGATCGTGCTCGACGACGGCACTGAGGCCGGCGCGTGGATGACCACCACCAACAAGACCTACGACATAGCCTTCACGCAGGATCACACCGGAGTCGCGGGCCGTTTCCACCACGTGACCTATGCCCTCGACAGCCGCGAGGACATTCTGCGTGCCGCTGATATCTTCCTCGAGAACGGCGTGTTCATCGAGACCGGGCCACATAAACACGCTGTGCATCAGACATTTTTTCTCTACGAATGGGAGACTGGCGGCAATCGTATCGAAGTGGACAATGCCGGCGCACGTCTGCTGATCGAAACCGACTGGAAGACGATAGTATGGACACAGGCCGAGCGCTCCAAGGGCCAGGCGTGGGGACTGAAGACGGTCGAATCCTTCCACACGCACGGCACGCCGCCAATCGACTGACGCGCCAACTCACTGATTTTTGAGTGCAAAATCCCTGTACGATTTTGCACTAAGGGCTCAGCACAGCAACCGAGGTCCTATCGAGATCGTTTAACCCCCACTTGATCATCTCTCGATCGACGGAGGTTACATGGGTCTCGCAGGACCGAGGCGGCCAATCAAAGTGGTCGAAGTGACGATCGAGGGTACGATCGTCCGTGGCGTGGTGGAACGCGTGAACGACACGGTTTTGGTGACGACACGTGAAAGTCAGCGCAGCGCGCCTCTCAATGGACGCGCGCCCGAGGCGGTCGCACGCGACCTCCTTTTCAGCTGGTATGCCAATCGCGGCGAGACGATCGCAGGTGCTCCAGGCAACAGGGCCTAACGCGGGCCGACTTCGCAGCCCCCACCTCCGGCTTTCAGGGCTTCGCAGAGCTCGGTCGCACGGGACTGCGTCAGCCCGCTCATCCGCACCCTGTACATATAGCTGTCGCCGACACGCACGCGACGATACGTAAGGCGCCCGCCTGCCAGCTGTCCGGCATATTTTTTCTGCACGTCGCCGAGCAGCGATCGGGCCTCCTGTTCACCCGGCGCGGCTTCATCGAAGTAAACTGCGAACTCCGATCCGTCAGCCGGCTCGCCGGTTGCTGGAGCGGGGGCAGGAGTCGGAAAAGCCCCGGAGAGATTGACCGCCTTCTGCTCTGCTGGAGGCGTTGAGGTTGTGTCCTCCAGAGTTGGTTCGTCCGGAGGTACAGCCATGCTCTGCGTCATCGGCTCCGGCGCCGACGAGAGAGGTTGGGGTTCCGGAGTTGGCGCAGGTCGCGGACCCGGAGTGACCGGTGAGGGCAGAATCGTGCGCACCGCGTTGGCTTCCCGCGCGCGCGTTTGTTCTGCCTCGGCGACCTTTGCGGCGGGCGCTTCCGTGGGTTTGATCGATGACAGCAAGGGTGGCGTGGCCGTGGATCGCGGGGCGATACCGACGATCAGCACAGTCAGCAACGCGATGACCACGAGAGGTGCGAACAGCGCGATAGAGCGCGGCACCCGGCTGCGGCGCTGACGAATAGCAGTCGAGGAAAGCCACTGGACCTCCTCATGCTTCTGCTTCGGGCGCCAAAAAGGGTTGATTGAGACCATCGGCGATCTGGCTCCTGATGTGCCGGCCTTGCCGGAGGGACGCCTCGCGAGCCTAGGGACCGACGGGCTGTCTATTGCGTGTGGGCACAGGAGACAACGGCATAACGATCCGTTCGTGCCCAATCCATGCCTTGTGAGGTCACGCGAAGATTGAATGCGGGGATCGGGACTGACACGACTCGCCCCCCTACAGGCCCAATCTCGCCTTCGGAAAGTGGCGCCACGATGGCAGCTGGAGCATCGCTGCGATTGCAGATGTTTGCGAAGGCCTCTGCCGACATGTTCGCTGTCCAGCGAGGGCCGATCTCCCACGGAGCCAAAAGTGTCGGCGGTTCAAGGCCCGACGCGATGAGTGCGCTGGCCCGCTCGCGCCACAGCATGGCGGTGGGGCGAGAGAAAACCACGCTCGCTCCCTGGATGGCAGCTCCCCAGTTGGGACGTGAAAGCCAGTACCAGGTCTCTTTGCCGCCCCGCAGCCAGAGGATGGGTTGCTTGGCCGGCGGAAGCGCTTCGACCAATGCAACCGGCGGCTGACGTGTTTCCAGCGCCGCCTGGAAAGCGGGCCGGTCGTCCCAGTTTGCAGCTGCCAGAGCGACGGATGCCGATGCGAGGCCCCCCAACCACGCAAGCGAAGCCGCACGCTCACGCAAGCTCCAGGCTACCGCCAATGCACCGAGAGGCAGGGCCAGAGGATGCAGCGTCCAGACGTAGCTCAACTCGAGTTTCAGCCCCGGGGGCGCATCGATCATGCTTTCGACGAGGCCGTAAAGCGGCACGCCCAACATCAAAAGCGCGATGGCGGCCACGGCGGTCCAGAGCAGCGGAACCCAGATCTTCGAGAGATGTGGCTCCAGCCGCGCGCCTTCCAGATGCAACATCAACGCGGCGGCGCCCATGGGGAGAGCCAGACCGGCTACGTCGCGTGCTATCCATGCCATGGCGAGAAACGCCAGAACGAGCCGATCCACGCGCCTACCCGGCCAAAGCCGCAACGCGAGGAGTGCCATCGCGGCAGGCGCAAGGACGTTGAGAATCCAGAGCACCCGCCACGGCTGCAGCTGGAGAATGAGAACGGAAACCCAGCGGTCTGCGAATAGAAACGAGAGCAGCACACCCGCGAACGTGGCGATCAGGACGGCAACCATCATCCGCCTGATGGGACCTGTGCTGATGCGGGCGCAGAGAATAATTGTCAGCGCTGAAACGCTTTGCTCGAGCCAGAAGGTTGCGGGCGCGAGGCTGAGGAACAGGTAGCTGGTACGCTTTTCGAGCAGCGCCCGCCAGACCGCATCCAGCGGTTGAAAGAGCCTGTCGGCGACCGGCACACCGGCCCAGGCGGCGGCGATCAGCGCGAATGCTCCGGCGATGCCGAGCAACCACCAGCGCCGGTCCGCGAGGGCGAGATAGACGAAGACGACACCGAGAGCCGCAAGCGTCATCAATGGGTGGACAAGAAACGCACCCGCTAGAGACGCGGCCGCGAGACTCCAGCGTCCGGACAGCAGCGCCGCGAAGCCCGCCATTACCAGCGCTTCCGCCATCGGGCGTGGGATCGCCATCGCCTCAGCGGCGGTGAACGTGCCGTCGGGCGCATATGTCAGCGGGAATAGCACCATGAACCATACGATCACGATACCGCCCCGCCAGACGGGCACGTTGGCCTCGTTGCGTGCCAATTCCCGCCCGAGCAGACTTGCACCCGCGAACCAGAGGATCTGACCGGCAAAAGCCAGCGTCGCAGCAGCCGAAGCAGCTGGCATGATGCGGAGCAGCCACCGGATCAACACGGAATAGGCCGTAAACTCAGTCTGCTCGTCGCCGACGAACAGGAAGTCCTGGCCCAGACCCTGCGGATCGAAACGGGCGAGTTCCCGCGTCACATAGATCAGCGCGTCGCCTATGATGCCGCGATAGGGATGGGTGAGAAGAAACACTCCAAAGACAGCCAGAATCGCCAATGCGCACGCCAGCCATGAGCGTTCGCGGGCCTCGACTCCGCTCACGGAGCACCCCTGCCCGCAAACAGCGTCAGACGCCTGGCGCTGAAGTTGAACATGAAGACGAAGCCAGCCGTCAGGATCTTGGCGATGCCAACTGGGAGACTCAGGCCTTCAACCATGACGTGAAGCAGCCCCTGAGTCAGCAAAAGACCGAGCAGGCCGATGATGACAAAACCTGTGAACTCGGCGCTGCGGTTTTCGAGGCGACGCGTGCGAAACGCGTAGCGAACGCTCGTGACATAGGCGACGACGAGCCCAAGGGAAAACCCGAGCGCGGCGGCCAGCTGGTAATGCAGACCGACGACGTGAACCATGACCAGCAGCACCGCCATGTCGCAAGCCAGTGCGAGCGCGCTGCAAAAACCGTAGCGAATAAACTCTCCCGTCAACAGGCTCAGGCGCAGCGACCGCGCGACGCTTGCTGCCCGATCAGGCCGCACGACGCGGCACCAGCCGGACGCTGCCGAGCGCGGCCTGCGCACCCGATGTGCCCTGCTCGCCGTATTCGGCATCCTCGTTGACCTGCCAGACGTCGTGAAGCGTCTCGCCCGCTATGATATTGATGGCGGTCAGCAGGCCCGTCATCATGGCATGATCCTGATTGTTGTACTTGTGCATGCCGTTGCGGCCCACGAGATGGAGCGTCGGATAACGGCTGGCGACCTCGCGGCGGATCAGCGCGACATGATCGGCGTAGGTCTCGTCGTAAACAGGATAGGCCTTCGCCTGCCGTACCACGGTCGCATCGACGACATCGCACCCGCGCATCAGGCCGATCTTGGTGATTTCGGTCTTGGCGAGTTCGACCAGATCTTCATCGCTC
>JAQGKN010000089.1 GCA_028290085.1 Hyphomicrobiales bacterium | reverse complement strand
TTCGTGTTCCATTTTAACATCTCTCTTTTGAAATTCACGCATGTACTTAATTGAATTTTATAGTTGCTTGCAACAGCAGTGCAACAGAATTAGCAGCTAAGCTGCCTTGACTGTGAAACAAAGGTGGAAACAAAAAAGGCTCCCAGCAATGCTGGGAGCCCGTTTTGGGTAGTACTGAAAGATTTCAGGTTTAACGCTTCGAGAACTGGAAGCTCCGGCGTGCCTTCTTCTTTCCGTACTTTTTGCGCTCGACCACGCGCGAGTCGCGCGTCAGGAAGCCTTCACGCTTGAGAGCCGTGCGAAGCTCGGGCTCGAAATGCGTAAGCGCTTTGGCAAGGCCGTGGCGCACCGCGCCGGCCTGACCGGACAGTCCACCACCCGCGCAGGTCACGTTCAGGTCGTACTGGTCGACGCGCTTGGCGATCTCGAGCGGCTGCTGAAGGATCATTCGCAGCACGGGGCGTGCGAAATAGACTTCAAGCGCGCGGCCATTGACCGTGATCTTGCCGGAGCCCGGCTTGATCCAGACGCGGGCAACCGCGTTCTTGCGCTTGCCGGTCGCATAGGCGCGGCCGAGCTTGTCGAGTTTCTGCGTGTAGACGGGGGCGTCGGGAGCCTGGGCAGCCGTGGCGCCCTTCAGGTCCTGAAGCGAAGAAAGGGTCTCGGCCATGCTCAGGCGCTCCGGACGTTCTTGGGATTGAGGATACCGACGTCGAGCGTCACGGGATTCTGCGCAACATGGGGGTGTTCTCCGCCCTTGTAGACGCGAAGGTTGCCGAGCTGCTTACGACCCAGCGGACCGCGGGGAAGCATGCGCTCAACTGCCTTTTCGACGATCCGCTCGGGGAAACGACCCTCGAGGATGAACTTCGCCGACCGCTCCTTGATACCGCCGATGAAGCCGGTGTGATGGTAGTACACCTTCTGCTCGCGCTTGCGGCCGGTGAACACCACCTTGTCGGCATTGATGACGACGATATGATCGCCGTCGTCCATGTGGGGGGTGAACGAAGGCTTATGCTTGCCGCGAAGGCGCATGGCGATGATCGTGGCAAGGCGACCGACAACGAGTCCCTTGGCATCGATCAGCACCCAATTCTTCTGGACCTCTGCGGTCTTCGTAGAAGTGGTCTTGCCGAACATGATTACTTTCCGTCTCTGACGGGGAGCCACGGCAGACCCGCTACCCCCCAAGAATGCGTCGCTTATAGGCGCGGGCACGATGTGCCGTCAATCACTTTGACGAAGCAAAAAGGGCCGGAAACGCCCTATTTTCAGGGCTATCAGGAAAGTGGTATCATAATACCTCAGATCGGCGCGGAATCGAGTAGGTCGCCGTGGCA
The DNA here is from genome assembly GCA_028290085.1 of Hyphomicrobiales bacterium. Taxonomy (GTDB): domain Bacteria; phylum Pseudomonadota; class Alphaproteobacteria; order Rhizobiales; family Beijerinckiaceae; genus Terripilifer. Next base: position 1,309 of record JAQGKN010000089.1, on the reverse strand, counting down.
TGGGCGACCAGCACGTCGCTGCCAGCAGCCATCAGGCTGGCCTCCCCCACAGCAAGCCTTTTTCCAAGTTTCAGCAGCTTGCAATGGGCCACGAGATCGCGCGGCTCGGGCATCCGCAGGAAATTGATGTTGAGATTTGTGGTGACGGCCAGCGCCACCGGCCCGATCTGGCCCAGAATGGCAATATAGAGACCGACATCGGCCAGCGCGAACATCGAGGGCCCCGAGATCGTGCCACCGGGGCGTAGGTGGCGTTCGTGATAGCGCAACCGCAGGCGCGCGCTCATCTCGCCGACCTCCTCGACGACGAAATCCCCGGTCTCTGTGATCTGCGGAAATTCGCGCACGAGGAAGGCTTCGATGTCGGTGACACTCATGACGATCAAGACGGACTCCCGGCATTTGCACGAGGCGGCGGCAAGAGGCGGAGGGCGCCCTGTCGACAAGCGCACGGACCAGTGGCAAGAAGAGCCATGACCCACGACCATTACCCCGACGAACTCATCCGTGGCATTCTCGACAACGTCAAGACCATCGCCATGGTCGGCGCTTCCGCGAATGAATCGCGCCCCTCTTATTTCGTTTTGAAATATCTGAAGGGCCGCGGCTACAAGATGATCGGCATCAATCCCGGCCTGGCCGGCAAGGACATCCTGGGTGCCCCTGTCTATGCGCGCCTTGCCGACGTGCCCGAGCCTATCGACATGGTCGAGATCTTCCGTAATTCGGAGGCCGCCGGCCCTATCGTCGACGAGGCACTGAAGCTCGATCCGCTGCCCAAAGTCATCTGGATGCAGCTCACCGTGCGCAACGACGAGGCCGCCGCCCGGGCCGAAGCCATGGGCGTGCGCGTCATCATGAACCGCTGCCCCAAGATCGAATATGGCCGCCTATCGGGCGAAATCGGCTGGACGGGCGTCAACTCGCGCATCCTGTCCTCCAAGCGCGCCATCATGAGCGGCAAGGGCTTTCAGAAACGCACCCTGGGACCGCCCGGCGCCAATCCCTTCGGCCTGAAGCGCTGAGGCTTGAGCGCGGGCTCTGCGTTGACGCCCTTTCGAGCCTTTCGTAAGACGGACGAGACCAGTCCAAACATCAGCGGAGCACGCCCATGACCGAGCCCACAGCCCCCGGCTTCGCCACTCTCGCCATCCACGCCGGCGCCGCGCCGGACCCAGCGACGGGCGCACGCGCCACGCCGATTTACCAGACGACGTCCTTCGTCTTCGATGACGTCGATCATGCGGCCTCGCTGTTCGGCCTCCAAGCGTTCGGCAACATCTATACGCGCATCACCAACCCGACCAAC
>JAQGKN010000086.1 GCA_028290085.1 Hyphomicrobiales bacterium | reverse complement strand
AGACATCAACCTGACGAACAAGGCATGACGGTTTGCCTCAGCCTGCAGCGCCTGCAAGAAACGACTTCACGGCAGGAAGAATCTCGCGCACCACGGCTTCCACTCCTTTGCGGTTTGGATGCATGCCGTCATCCAGGTTCAGCGCCGGATTGCCTGCGATACCCTCCAGGAAGAACGGATAGAGGGGAACATTGTGCTTTTTCGCGAGGGCTGGATAAATCGCGTTGAACTTGTCTCCATAGTCGCGTCCGAGCGAGGGTGACGCGAGCATTCCGGCAATCATCACCTTGATGCCGCGCGCCTGCAGGCGCGTGACGATCTTGTCTAGGGCATCCCGGGTTTGCGCGGGGTCGGTGCCGCGAAGCATGTCATTGGCGCCGAGTTCGACGATCACCGCCCGCGTGCCATTGGGCACGGCCCAGTCCAGTCGCTCGAGCCCGCCGCGCGCCGTGTCACCGGAGACGCCGGCATTGGCGATCTCGACATTCATGCCACTCGCGCGCAGGGCCTGCTCGAGAACTGTCGGGAAGGCAGCATCCTGCGGCAGCAGATAACCTGCGCTCAGACTGTCGCCGAGCACGACCACTTGCAGCGGCTCAGCGGCCGCCAGACCCGGCGAAACCGCTCCGCCCAAAAATGCCAAAGCCAGGAGCACCGGGACGAATAGACGCGCGAGAGCTCGATGCAACTGACAGATTGCGAATTCATGCCCATATGGGTTGTGGCTTCTCCGTCTGGTTGGACGTGGGCTGCTGTTCGGCTGCGTGCCGGCGGAATGGACTGACAAAAGGATCATGGGATGACGGCACCGGCGATTGCGTTGCGGAACGTAGACCTGAGTCTGGGGCGCGGAGCGGCCCGCGTCCACATCCTGAAGGGTATTTCACTCGATATTGCTCGTGGTGAGGCGGTGGGCCTGGTCGGTCCCTCAGGATCGGGCAAATCGACGCTGCTGATGACCATGGCCGGGCTCGAACGCCCCGACAGTGGTTCCGTGGTGGTCGATGGGCAGGATCTCGGCTCCCTCAACGAGGATCGGCTGGCGCAATTTCGTGGCGCCCGGATCGGCATCGTCTTCCAGTCTTTCCACCTGATCCCGACGATGACCGCACTCGAAAATGTGGCTATACCGCTCGAATTGGCAGGCGCGCCCGATGCATTCAAGAGAGCTGCCGCAGAGCTGGATCTAGTCGGCCTCGGTGAACGGCTTGGCCATTATCCCGCGCAATTGTCGGGCGGCGAACAGCAGCGCGTCGCGCTCGCGCGCGCCCTTGCGCCCCATCCTGCCATTCTTGTAGCGGACGAGCCGACCGGCAATCTGGATGAAACCACGGGACAGAGCATCGTGGACCTGATGTTCGCGCTGAAGCGTGAACGTGGCGCCACGCTTGTTCTGGTCACGCACGATGCAAACCTCGCCGCGAAATGCGACCGGCAGGTCCGCCTTCGCTCCGGCCTCATCGACACGGCGACGCAGCGCGATGCCACCCTGGAGACGGCACGATGACGGCCGTGCCGAACGAAGGCGCGGCGCCGATCCAAAATCCTGTATCCCGCGTACCGCTGATGCTGCGCCTCGCCCTGCGCGATCTGCGCGGTGGCCTCGGAGGTTTCCGCATCTTTCTCGCCTGTATCGCGCTGGGCGTTGCAACGATCGTCGGGGTCGGCTCGGTATCTGACGGATTGTCAGACGGTTTGGCACGCGAAGGGCGCAAGATTCTCGGCGGCGACGCGGCCTTTTCGCTCATTCATCGCCAGCTGACAGACGAAGAGCGCACCTTCTTCACAAGTCGGGGCACGATTTCGACGATTGCAAGCCTGCGCGCGATGGCCCGGCGCGATGACGGCGATTCGGCCCTCGTCGAAGTCAAGGCTGTGGATTCCACCTATCCGTCGGCGGGCGAGGTTGTCACGGAACCCGCGCTGTCGCTCGCCGATGCGCTTGCGCAAAAAGATGGAGCATTTGGCCTCATCGCCGACCCCGCCCTCGCGGCCCGGCTGAATCTGAAAGTCGGCGACAAGGTGCTGATTGGCGATCAGGCCTTTGTCTTGCGCGCCCAATTGCGTTCAGAGCCCGACAAGCTGGCTGGCGGAATCGGATTCGGCCCCCGCGTCATCTTTTCGCAAGCGGCTTTGAACGCCACCGGCCTCGTACAGCCCGGATCCATCTTGCGCTGGGTCAATCGCGTGGCCCTCACTGGACCCCGGCCCGGCTCGCCCGTGACCGATGCCGACGTCGATGCCTTCGCCCGTGCCGCCGAAAAGGCCTTTCCCGAAGCCGGCTGGCAGGTCCGCACACGTGCGAATGTTTCTCCGCAATTTGAAAAGAACCTCGCACGGTTCACACAATTCCTGACGCTGGTTGGCCTGACCGCGCTGATCGTCGGCGGTGTAGGCGTGGCAAACGCAGTGCGCGCCTTTGTCGAACGCAAGCGCCCGGATCTCGCGACGCTGAAATCACTGGGTGCGACGGGCGGCTACGTCTTCGCCGCGACTCTCGTGCAGGTGCTAGGCGTGGCGATGATCGGCATTGCCATCGGCCTCATCGTGGGGCTCTCGCTGCCCTTCGTGATTTCCGGATTGTTCGGCGCCGTCATCCCATTTCCTTTTGCACCCACCGTGTCGTTCGCGCAGGCGGGGGCGGGCATCCTCTACGGTCTTCTCACGGCCCTGGCCTTTTCGCTGCTACCCATCGGGCGTGCGCATGACGTGCCGGTTTCCGCGCTGTTTCGCGATGTTGTCGAAACCGGCAGTACGTGGCCGCGCAACCGTTATCTGGTGATGACGGCCTTGGCCGGACTATCACTCATCGGCGCGGTCACGCTGCTGGCGACAGACCGAAAACTCGCGCTCATCTACACAGGTGCGACGGCCATAGCCTTCGTCGTTCTGCGCGCGGTGGCGCTTGGTATCATGGCGTTCGCACGCCATGCTCCGCGCGCGCGTCGCACGGAATGGCGCCTCGCCATCGCCAACATCCATCGTCCCGGAGCTTTGACGCCCGCCGTCGTTCTGTCATTGGGCCTCGGTCTCGCGCTTCTGGTGACCCTCACCCTGATCGACGGGAACATTCGCGACCAGCTGACGCGCGGGCTGCCCGGCCGCACGCCGAGCTTCTTCTTTCTGGACGTGCAGAATTCTCAGGTGCCGGAATTCGACGCGTTTCTGTCGCAGAACGCGCCCGGGGCCGAGGTAGAGCGCGTGCCGATGATGCGCGGGCGCGTGGTCCGCCTCAACGGCGAGTCCGCCAGCCAGGTGCGCGCAGCCGAGAATGCGCAATGGGTTCTCGAA
>JAQGKN010000079.1 GCA_028290085.1 Hyphomicrobiales bacterium | reverse complement strand
CCCGCGCACGCCGCGGCGGCAGGCCGCCTCGAAATCCGGAACCGGCAGGTCGGCCGAGGTCGTGTCCTTGGGGTCGTGCCCGGACATCGACCGGAGCAGGATGGCGCTGTCCTCCACGGTGCGGGCGATCGGGCCCGCCTGATCGAGCGAGGATGCGAAGGCCGCGACGCCCCAGCGCGAGCAGCGGCCATAGGTCGGCTTGATGCCGACGGTGCCGGTGAAGGCTGCGGGCTGGCGGATGGAGCCGCCCGTGTCGGTCGCGGTGGCACCCAGGCACAAATGCGCGGCGACAGCGGAGGCCGATCCGCCTGACGAGCCGCCGGGAACAAGCAGGCCCTTCTTGTCGCCGGCGAGCGCTGCACGACCGCGCGCGTCGTCCCAGCTCGGCGGCAACCAGGGCGACGCGACGGGGCCGTAATACGACGTCTCGTTCGAAGAGCCCATGGCGAATTCGTCCATGTTCAGCTTGCCGAGCATGACCGCGCCATCACGCCACAACTGGCTCGTGACTGTGGATTCATAGGGCGGCTCGAAGCCATCAAGCACATGGCTGCAGGCCTGCATGTGCACGCCCGTGGTCGCGTAGAGATCCTTGATGCCGAGTGGCAGGCCTTCGAGCGCGCCCGCGTTGCCGGATGCGATCTTCGCATCCGATGCCTTGGCCATGGCGAGCGCCTGGTCCGGCGTCTCTTTCACGAAAGCGTTGAGCGCGCGGGCTTTCTCGATCGCGGCGAGATGCGCCTGCGTGAGATCGACGGCGGAAATCGTCTTGGCTGCGAGAGCGTCCCGCGCTTCGGCGAGGGTAAGATGCGTGAGATCGGTCATGGTTCTCGTTCTGGCGCTGGCAGAAAAACGAAGTGATTATTCGACGACCTTGGGCACGACGTAGAAGTGATCTTCCGACGACGGCGCGTTGGCAGTCACGACATCGGCACCCGCGTGGTCGGTGACGACATCGGGACGCAACGGCAGCCGCATCGGAATGACCGAGGTCATCGGCTCAACGCCTGAAACATCGACCGCGCTCAATTCCTCGACGAAGGCGAGAATGGCGTTCAATTCATCCTGGAGGTGCGGGACCTCATCGTCGCGAACCGCGATACGCGCGAGATGGGCGATGCGGCGGACGGTAGCCTGATCGACGGACATGAGCACTCCGGGAACAATGTCGTGACACGAAAGTCTGCGTGCCTATAGCACCCGGGGCTTTGCCGACGCAAACGCGCCCGCACGGATGCGTGATCATCATGCCCGATGACGGCGTTCGTGCGTTTGCGCTTCAACCCGCTCGAGGGGCTCGTCGCAAGGAGGCAGCGCATGGCAGGCATCGCGAAAAAGGCCGATCCCGGCCTCTGGGAGAAGGTCAAGGCGAAGGTGACGCGTGGCACCAAGGGCGGCCGCGCGGGCCAATGGTCGGCGCGCAAGGCGCAGATGGCGGTGCAGGAATACAAGGCCGCGGGCGGCACCTATATCGGCAGCAAGGCGGGCGGCAATCATCTGGCGAAATGGACGCACGAAGACTGGGGCACAAAATCGGGTCGCCGCAGTCGCGACACTGGCGAACGCTATCTGCCGCGCTAAGCCCGGGCCGCAATCACGGCGGATGAATATGCGCAGACCTCCCGCAAGAAACGTGCTGACAGCGCCGAAGGACGGCGCGTCTCGCGTCAGCCGGCGCGCATTGCCCGCAAGACGACGCGCGCGCGCAAAGCAGCCGATGCGAAGCCAACACGGGCTGAACTCTATCAAGCCGCCCCGTCGCGCAAATATTCCGGGACGGTCGACCATGAACCGCGCGGAGCTTGAGCGCGCGCTTGGCCGCAAGCATGCAAAATGAACAAATGGCATGACGCACTTCATTCGAGAAGTGCGCCATGCGATGTGAATCAGAAGCTCATGGCCTCGCCGCACGTCGGTACATGCACCTTCGTTGCGCTGCCCTTGAGCGCCGAAACAAAATCTGCGGCCTTGCCCGTCAACATCGGGAACGTGCCGAAATGAATCGGCACCGCAGTGCCGAAATGGAAGTAGCGCTGCACAGCGAGCGCGGCCGATTTTGGCCCCATCGTGAAGCGGTCGCCGATCGGCACGAGTCCGATTTTGGGATTGTAGAGTTCGTCGATCAGCGCCATGTCGCCGAAGATATCGGTGTCGCCCATATGATAAAGAGTGGGCTCACCGAAGGCCTGAATGACGATGCCGTTCGGGTTGCCGAGATAGATCGACTTGCCATCGCGCGTGATCCCCGAGGAATGCAGCGCCTGCGTGAAGCTGACTGTGAATCCACCGGCGTCCACTGTGCCGCCGGTGTTGCCGGGGTTGATGTTTTCAGCCCCCTGCCCGTTCAGGTACATGCAAATCTCGTAATTCGAAATGATCTGCGCGCCCGTGCGTTTCGCGATATCAGCGGCATCGCCGATGTGATCGTCGTGGCCGTGTGTGAGCACGATATGCGTAGCGCCCGCGCTGACCTTTTCCACATCGCCCTTGAATGCTGGATTGCCGGACAGGAATGGATCGATCAACACGACCGCCGAACCGATTTCGAGGCGGAATGCGGAATGGCCGAGCCAGGTGAGTTTCATTGCGCGTGCTCCAAAGTTGTCCTGGCGGAACTTAGTCGGAACGGCGCGCTCGGCAAGGGGCGTTCGCGAACCATGGCGGCAACACGCGCAATGTGGTAACGCGTGACACATGCCCACTGAAATTCTCGATCTCCCCGCCCTTGCC
>JAQGKN010000060.1 GCA_028290085.1 Hyphomicrobiales bacterium | reverse complement strand
CGGGCGCGCTTCCGCTTGCAATGAATTGCTATGCTGTTCGCAAGTCTTGATTATTTGTAATTTTTTAAGATCCAAAGCCGTCCACCAATCGTATAGATGGACGCGAGACCAAAACTTAGGTCAAAATAGTACGGTCGCGTCGGGATCGTTCGCGCGGTGTCGCCCTTCGACGACCCTTTAGCTCGACTTGAAGCACGGCTCCCAGTGACAATTGTCATCTCAATTTCGGTCCAGGACGGTGTGGTTCTCGCATCGGATAGCGCTGTCCAGCATCGCGGGCAGCTCTATTATTCCGCACAGAAGACAATGCAACTCCTCAAAGGCATGCCGATCGGTGTCCTGCTGGCAGGCGACGGGGCTATTGGAAACAAGGCCTTCATCGACATCCTCAAGGATTTTGGCGCCCAGGCCATTTCGCGGCCGGGCGCGACGAACGGATTTGCCCGCGGTTCCTTCACGGTCGAATCGGCAGTGCGCGGACTGCAGGATTACCTGAGATCAATGGCTCCGATGCAGGTCGCCAAGATCCGCACCACGCTCATTATTGCGGGTTATTCGATCGGCAGCGACACGCCGGAAGTCTGGAACCTCGTGTTCGATTCGACCGAAGGGGTCACGGTTTCGCAGATCTGGTCGCCGAGCGAGTACGGCATTTGCTGGGAAGGTTCAGGCGAATGCATTCATCGTCTGCTCAGCGACGACTTTCAGGCATCCGCGGCGAGCGACTGGGCAGAAGGTAGCAATCATCCGCCCGAACCAAGCAGCCCCACGCTTGTGACGCCTGGAATGCCAATTCACGACGCGATCGACCTCACCCGGTTTCTGATGGATACCACCGTTGATTACGTGCGCTTCAGAGCAGATCTACAGCCCAAGACCGTCGGCGGCCCCATCGATATGGCTGTGATCACGCGGCACGAGGGTTTTCGGTGGGTTCAGCGCAAACGGCTCTCATCCAGCTCGCTCCAGTCTGCGAGGTGAAATGCCACATCGTTTGATTTGGTCGCTGATTCCGGTGCTCCCATATGAGGACGCCGACCAGACGCTCACCTTTTATCGCAGGCTGGGTTTTGCAACCGCGCACGTAGGCAGCGACTATTTCGTTGTTGAGCGCGGCGGGCTCGAGCTGCATCTTGGCCGTGTCGGCGTTCACGCGCCCCATACGGCTGCAAATTGCTACATGCGGACGCCCGACATCGATCGCCTGCACGCCGAGTTCGTGGCCAGTTTTGACGCGCCGATTGATCCCGCCGTCGAAATGCCGTGGCATATGCGCGAGTTTGAATTGCGCGATCCCTTCGGCAATCATCTGCGCTTCGGCCAGCCCTCGAGCGAGTGAGCCGCAGATTATTTGCGCGTGCGCCAGAGCGGGTAGGTGATTAGCGTGCAGAACACTGCGATGGAGCCCCGCAAAAAGGCTTCGCCCGGCGACACGCCGTCAATCACGCCCCAGAGCACGCCGATGACGAAGCCGACGAGCATGCCGGCAGCGAGCTTCTTGTCCTTGATCACGTCAACTCCTAACCAGCTCTTGGGGATGTGTGCTCAGTTGAACGCCTTGAGCTGCGCCACTGCATCCCATAATTCATCGAAATGGCCGATCACGCTGTCGGGTCCGAAATGCGCGACCGGCATGTCGGTATAGCCGAAGTCGACGGCAACGACCGGGATTCCCGCCGCCTTCGCCGTGTCGATGTCGGTCCGCGAATCCCCCACCATAATTGCGCAATTGGGAACGCCGCGCGCCTTCTCGATTGTCATCAGCAGCGCGCGGGGATCCGGCTTCGAGATGGCGACGCCGTCGACCGTGAATGTGTCCTGCCCGCAGATCGCCCGGAAGCGATTGCGAATCCCAAGGGCCTCGAGTAGCCGCACGGAGGGATGCTCGACCTTGTTGGTGCACACGGCGAAGTCCCAGCCTGCTGCCTCGAAGCGGTCGAGCGCGGCGACCACACCGTCGAACAAGGTGCTCTCATCGGCGATGTGCGCTTCGTAATAAGTGAGGAAGTCCTTGAAGAGATTTTCGAGAGCAGCCCCCTCGATCGAGCGGCCGCCTGCCTCAAAACCCCGTTGAATGAGCGCGCGAGCGCCAGCCCCGACCATCTTGCGCGCATCCGCCAGCGCGACGGGCGCAAGGCCCTCGCGGGCGAGAATGACATTCAGTGTCGCGACGAGATCGCCGGCCGTTTCGGCGAGCGTTCCATCGAGGTCGAAGACGAGCAGGGGGGATGTCTGTGGCATTCGCATCGCCTAGGGCGAAAATCGTTCCGGGTCAAACCGTTCCCACGTCATGTCGTCTTGCGCCCTCTGCGTAGATCGAATCTAGACTCGTCTCAAAGCGAATCGAATTCCCAGAGGTTCTCCATGCTGCGCCCCTCGACTGCCCACCCGGTCCTCGCCCTGATTGCGCTTCTTGGCGGAACCGGTCTCGCCGCGGCGGCCAATTACGAATTTCTGGCGGCGCCCGAAATCGACCTCAACCGAGTCTACCGTCTCGACAAGGCGACCGGTGAAATCGGCGCGTGCCAATACGGCCTGAAGGAAAACTCGGTCGGCGTGACCCTCTGCTACCCCTCCGGCGAGGGCGCGGGCGCCCAGCCCTCCAGCGAATACGGCCTCATCGCCTCGCGCCACGAACGGGAAGGCGGCGTCTTCCGCGTCGACCTGCGCACGGGCACCATGGCAATTTGTTATGTGCTCAACGATCAGGTTGTTTGCACGCCCCAGGCGAAATAGCCTCTCCCGGCTGTCGCGCGATTTGCCTTTCGCTCTGGAAGCCGCTAATCGCCACGCACGTTTTGCCCTGTGCGAAATCCGACAAGCCGGAGCGTTCATGACCGACCCAGCCGATGCCGCCAAACGTCTCGCGGCTGCCCGCGCGCTGGAATTCGTGCGCCCCGGCATGCGCCTCGGCCTTGGGACCGGGTCAACTGCGGCCCATTTCGTGGCGCTGCTTGGTGAGCGCGTCGCGCAGGGGCTGAAAGTTGTCGGAGTGCCGACCTCCGAGCGCACCCGCGAGCAGGCGCTGAGCCTGAACATCCCGCTCTCGACCCTCGACGAGACGCCCGAACTCGACCTTACAGTCGATGGCGCTGACGAATTCGATCCCATGCTGCGCCTCATCAAGGGTGGCGGCGCGGCGCTTTTGCGCGAGAAGATCGTTGCGGCCGCCTCGGCGCGCCTGGTGGGCGGTACCGCCCGGGCCACGCAGGTCGCGCCCCGCGGCCGCTTCCCGCTACCCGTCGAGGTCGATCTCTTCGGCCTGGAATCCACGCGCCGTCACGTCGTCCGCATCTCGGGCGAGGCTGGCTGCTCAGGCTTTGTCGTCGTGCGCCTCGACGCCCATGGCCACGTTTTGGTCACGGATGGCTGTCACGCCATTCTGGATTGTTCGTTCGGGGCCATCCCCGACCCCGAAGGACTCGCGCGCGGCCTCAATGCCATTCCAGGCGTCGTCGAGCACGGTCTCTTCATTGGACTTGCGAAAACGATCATCGTTGCTGACGCCGCCGGTGTCGAAGTCATCGGCGATCTGATCTAAGAATGCTCTTATCCGTGCAGGAGAGAAAACCGTGAAGCTCAACCTTTCGTCGCGCGCTCTGGCGCTTGCGTTTCTGACCATTCTGGCCACCCCCGTGCTGGCACAGCAGCCGGCGCAGCCGAACTACCTGCCGCCGACGCCCGCCATTTCGGACACGCAGTTCGCCACGGCCAAGGAAATCGTCGGGCTCACCGGCATCTCCAAGACCTTCGACCCCTTCATCCCGGCCATGCTCAACGAGTTGCAGGGCAACCTCACGCGCACGCGCCCCGAACTCCTCGCCGACATGAATGCGGTGATGAAGGAGAAGATCGCGCCCGAGTTCACCAAGCGCAACGAAGAGATGATCGATTACGCGGCACGCCTCGTCGCCACTGCCATGCCGGAGTCTGAACTGAAGGAAACGCTGGCCTTCCTGAAGACCAGCGCAGGCAAGCATTACACCGACCTCCAGCCGCTCATTCTCAGCCGCATCGTTGCCGGTCTGGACGCGTGGAACCGCGTGCTCTCCGTCGAAATGATGGACCGGGTTCGCGCCGAAATGAAGAAGAAGGGTCACGACCTCTGATCTTTCCTGGGATTGGAGCGTGAACGAGGGGCGATCATGAAGCCATACGACGTCGATCTGTTTGTCATCGGCGGTGGTTCGGGTGGCGTGCGCGCAGCCCGGATCTCGGCTGGACACGGCGCTTCCGTCATGATCGCCGAAGAGTTTCGCATGGGCGGCACCTGCGTCATTCGCGGCTGCGTGCCCAAGAAACTCTATGTCTATGCAAGCCGCTTCGCAGACGATTTCGCCGATGCCGAGGGCTACGGCTGGACCTTGCCGGAAAAGCCCACCTTTGACTGGAGCAAACTCGTCGCCGCCAAGGAGCGCGAAATTTCGCGTCTCTCGCAGATCTACAGCAATAACCTCGCCAATGCTGGCGTGCAGATCGTGCAATCGCGCGCCGAGATCCTCGACGCGCACACTGTGCGTCTGGTCTCGGACGGCCGCGAAATTCGCGCGGGCAAAATACTTGTGGCAACCGGTGGCACGCCGGTGCTGGAACCCGGCATCCCCGGCCTCGACCTGACGATCACCTCGAATGAATTGTTCGATCTGCCTGTCTTTCCGGCACGCATGCTCGTCATCGGTGGCGGCTATATCGCGGTGGAATTCGCCAGCCTCTTCGCACGGCTCGGCACCAAGGTGACCCTTGTTTTTCGGGGCGAAAATGTTCTGCGCGGTTTCGACGACGATCTGCGCGACGGCCTTCGCACCGAGCTGACCCATGCGGGCATCGAGATTCTCTCCGGCACCCTCCCGCTGAGCATCGAGAAGAGCGCTGACGGACTCACCGTCGCGCTGACAGGCGACGAGACCCGTGTCTTCGATCAGGTCCTGCTGGCTACCGGGCGGCGTCCCCACACGCAGGCCCTGGGGCTCGAGAACGCTGGTGTCGCCTGCGACCATGTCGGCGCGATCAAGGTCGACGCCTACGCGCGCACCAACATTCCCTCGATCTATGCGGTGGGGGACGTCACCAAC
>JAQGKN010000038.1 GCA_028290085.1 Hyphomicrobiales bacterium | reverse complement strand
AGCCTGCCGACCGCCGCTGCCATGTCACCTGGGCGCTGAAGTCGCTGCGGCGCTGAGGCCTCAGGCCTTTTTGCCCTTGGCGGGCTTGCCTTTCTTGGCTGGCTTGGCCGACTCTTCTTCGACGAAGTCTGCCTGGCCGACGCCGGCGGTCGCACGGATGTTCTCGGACTTCTGGGCGAGGGCCTCGGCGGCTTGCGCCTCGCGCTTTTCGTCTTCTGCCGTTTTCTGCGTGAACTGAATCTTGGCCATGGCTCTCTCCTCTCGCGCTTTGGGGCAACGCATGGCCGGCGCGGATGTTCGTCATAGCATGCCGCCGGGCCCGCGCTAACCTCTCTGTGGCCGCGAGAAACCTTTGGCCCTCCCTCAGGCGCCACGCTAGAACGCTGGTCAACGAGACGGGGCAGGGGTGGGGATGTTCGGACGGCTGCGCGACCACGATATGGACATCGGCCTGTTGCTGCCGCTCCTGCTGCATTCGCTGCTCGTGCAGACGCTTGTGCCGCTTGTACGGGTCGGCACCTCCTACCGGGCCATCGAACTCGGTCTCCCCGTCGTATGGATCGGCGCCATCGCAGCGAGCTTTGCGCTGCTTCCTGTGCTCTTCGCGATTCCTTTCGGCCGCATGATTGATCGCGGCCACGACAGTCGCGCCGCGCAGGGTGGCGCCGTGCTGCTCGTCGCGGGCACGTTCCTTCTCTGGATGTGGCCCGACATGCGCTGGCAACTGCTGGCGGCCAGTATCGTCATCGGCGTCGGCCATCTCCTGTGCATGGCGGGCACCAGATGCTCACGGTGCGCTGCTCGGGGCAGTGCAGCCGCGAGTCGGTGTTTGGCCACTACATGGTGGCCCTCGCCCTGGGACAGGCGCTCGGCCCCTTCATGATGGGGCTGGCGGCGGGCGATGCCCGGGTGGCGCCGACGGGTCGCCTGTTTCTCATCGGCTTTATCGTTGCGCTGGTGTCCTTTGCCTCGAGCTTCCTGTTGCGTGTCGCGCCACCCAAACCGGCGAAGACGGGAACAGCCCCGCCATTGCGCGTCGTCGAGATTCTAAAGCTGCAGGGCCTCGTCTGGGTGATCTTCGCCAGCGTCATGACGGTGACGACGCTCGATATTCTCGTGGTTTATCTGCCGCTTCTGGGCACCGAACGGCATCTGGAGGCGAGCCACGTCGGCTGGCTCCTCACGGCGCGGGCGCTATCGTCCATGGCCTCGCGGCTGGCCTATGTTTCTCTGTTCCGGGTGTTCGGGCGCGTGCCGCTGACGGTGGGCACCATGGCGCTTTCGACGCTGGGGCTGTTCCTCCTGGCGCTGCCAGTGCCGCTCATCCTGATGTACGTCGCCGTGGTGGCTGTCGGATACGGGCTGGGCATTTCTGCCACGCTGACCCTGTCTGGCATCGTGGAGATTGCGCCCGTCGCGGCGCGGGCGACGGCCATGTCCATGCGTCTGACTGGAAACCGTATCGGACAGGTGGCGCTGCCCTTCTCGGCGAGCTTGCTCGCTGCGCCGACTGGCGTGCCTGGCGTGCTCGTGGTCACCGCCGTTGCAGTCGCCGTGGCAGGGTTTGCGGTGCAGAAGACCTACCCTCGGCGCTAGGCGCCCAATCAACCGCTTGGACCCCCGTTGAGGATCTCTCAACCATGTGCTGCAAAACACCTTCCGCAAGGGGAAGGTGCCGATGTGTGTCGTGAGAGCGGTTCGTCGCCTCAATCGAAGCCTGCCGAGGTTCCCTTAAGTCACGAAGAATAAATTCAATTTGTAAGATAGGCAGAGAGATTTCGGCCGTCCAAAGACTTAAAAGGACCGATCTGAGGCGTGGTTTCATCGCAAGGTTTCGTTAGTATTTGCATCCCTAAGGTCATCCCTGACGCAGGGGCATGCTTTCTGTTCATTGTTCTAGTTCCCCGGTCTATGACAATATAAGTGCTTGGTTTTATAGCGTATTTTCAGTACCGGAGTTTTTCAATGAGGGTTTACATACTTTCCAGCGTCTCCGTGCTTGCGCTGATGTGCAATCAGACGCAGGCAGCGACCGCGACTGCGACTTTGGGCGTCTCAGTCACCATCGCCGCGGCCTGCACCATCAGCACTACGCCCCTCGCCTTCGGCACGCAGGGCGTCCTGACGGCTAATATCGACCAGACCGGAACGGTGATCCTGAACTGCACGAAGAACACCGCGTACAGCGTCGGCTTCGATCAGGGCGCGAATGGTACAAGCGTCACCGCGCGCAAAATGAAAAACGGCTCCAACACTGACACCATCAGCTATTCGCTGTTCAAGGATGCTGCGCGCACCGTGAACTGGGGCACCGCAACTGTTCCGGAAACTTTGCAGGGGACTGCATCGGCGCCCGTCCTTCTCGACGTGCAGGCCGCCGGCGATGCGGCGACTTCCATCACTCTGCGCAACCCCAGCAATACACCGCTCGTTGCGCAGTTGCGTGTCTACCGCTGGACGCAGATCGACGGGCGTGACGTGCTGTCGGAAACCGGCGACGTCGCTGCGAGCCCGCCCGCCGTTACCCTGAAGCCGAACTCCGATTACACCGTTCGCGTCGTGCGCCTCACGCGCAAGCCAATCACGGGTGAGGAGAGCTATCGCTTGCTCGCCGATGAAATTCCCGACGAGAAGGCCCTGAAGGCAGGCGCGGTCAATCTCGTTGTGCGCCAGTCGATACCCGTGTTCTTCCGCTCGCCGTCAGCTGCTCCGGCCGACGTTGCGTGGTCAGCTGTCAAGTCGAACGGACGTCTCGCCATCAGGGCGGCCAACAAAGGTGACAGGCGCATGCGCGTCACGAGATTGCACGTCACCGACAAGGGTGGCGAACTCGCTAACTTCGGAGACGGACTCGTGGGCTATGTGCTCGGCCATGCGTCGGCAGCCTGGACATCGCGCTCAGCCGTGAAGGGTTTCTCGGGCGGGTCGGCAAAACTCGCTGCAGTGACCGAGACCGGGCCGCTAGAAGCAAGCGTCCCGCTACGTTGAGTTTGGTATTTTTTGACGTCGTGTTTTCGAGCCATTGGATTTGAAATGAAACGTCATTTTCTCGCGGCTACCCCGCTTCTTCCGCTGACCTGCGTATAAGCTCAGGCAGCAACAGTTGCAGGGACGCTCAGCGTTTCGATGATCCTTTCAGCCGTCTGCCGGTGCTTATACCGGCGTCGTCAATGTGATGGCCGTTTATTGAACTGAGCCGGGCTTACGCCCCAGAACGCTCTCTATTTGTCGGCGCTACGCGCCAGTTAGAACAAGCGCATTCGCAGGAGGGGTGGAATGTTGTTTTTCGGTCGCATCGCCCTGGTTTGCGTGGGCGTAACGTCACCCATCGCGGGAGCTTTCGCTGCGACAGCGCAGTCGCAGATCACAATGTCCTTGAGCCTCATCGCGGAATGTCGCGTCGCAGTGAATACGAGTGTAAATTTCGGTACTCTCGGGTTGATCACCGTTCCGCAAGTCCCTCAAGGACAGATCAGTGTGAGATGCACCAACGGCCAGAGTTACACGCTGGGCCTGGACAATGGCTTGAATATGGGCAGCACTCGCCGCATGCGGCTGGGTGCAACGTCTGAATATGTCGCCTATGAACTTTACCCGACTGCCGCCTATGCGACGCCCTGGAATATGACCACCAGCGTGATGAGCAATGTCGGCAGCGGTTCGTCGCAACTCTATCAAGTCTATGCGCGCCTGCCCGTGCAGAGCGCGCCGGCCGCCGGTGCCTATAGCGATACGGTCACCGTGACCGTCACCTACTGACGCAAAGCATTTTCGAGCATCAAGTCGCGCCAATATTTTTCAAATTTCAAGATTGCCGCGTGGAGTGCGCGTTAGCACATGTGTTGTTCGGCGTTCCTGCCGACCGCCAAGCGGTCAGGCGCCCGTGTTCTCCTGATCCTCGCCCTCGTGGCCGGTGCGATTGGATCAGCGCGCGCGGATTCTGTTCCCCTTCTGCTCGAAGTTACACTCAACGGCACCGGCAAGAATCTCGTTGGCAATTTCCTGCGCGACGAAGCAGGCGAGATCGCCGCGCTCGTGCGCGAGCTTGAGGAAGTCGGCGTCAAGGCGCCTGCCGGCAAGGGGCGCGAAGACGTGGTCGCGCTGCATGCGGCCGGGGTGACCTACGACTACGACGAGGCACGCCAGACCATCGCGATCACGGCGCCGTTGGAGGCATTGGCGACGCAGAAATTCGATCTTCTCGCACCGCCGGAAGGCGTCGCCGAAAACTTGGAGCTGAAGCCGCAGCGCAATCTTGGCGCGCTGTTGAACTACACGCTCTTTGCATCGGGGGCAGACGATCTGCCGCGCGGACGAGCGACGTATAATGGGTCTCTGCGACCCTGGACTCGCGCTTCTTCAGCAGTTTCGGCACCGTGTCGCAAAGTGGGATTGTCGGCGATCGCCTCGTTGAGGGAGGCGGCGGCGCATTGCGGCTGGATTCGAGCTGGTTTTATTCCGATCCCGACAGCGCAATCATCTATCGTGCGGGCGACGAGTTTTCTGGCGGCCTCGCCTGGACACGGCCGGTGCGGATCGGGGGAGTCCTGTTGCAGCGCTATTGCGCCCTGCGCGGCGATCTCGTCACTCGGCCCCTTCGCACGCTGAGCGGAACGGCCGCAGTG
>JAQGKN010000659.1 GCA_028290085.1 Hyphomicrobiales bacterium | reverse complement strand
ATGAGCGGACGCGGCACCAGCAACCCAGACGGTGAAAGCGCGCCCACCCGACGACCCGATTTCGGTTGTGACCTGAACGATGAAAGCCTTTGTCATACCCTTCCCGTCGACAATCCGGCCGGACTCGTAGCACAGTTGTCGGCGCTTCTGAACGCTCCGCCGGATGGCCTGCAATTCAGCCAGGCGATAGCCGCTTTCCTCGTCACGGCTGCCAAAACGAACGTGCTGGCTTTCCAGCCGCGAAGATCCGATGATTGCCCGCCTGCTCATCTCGGGTTTCTGGACAGTGTGCCGGATGCTGACCCAGCCATGAGATGCTGATCATCTCGGACAAGGGGCGGCGCGTGGTCGATTTCATCATGGAGGAGCGGGAGCGCTCGCCGCCAGAGCTCTGATGTAAATGACGCCTGAGGACCGAACCGAGCGGGAGAGCGGCCGCTCGCGAAACGGCGGTCTTTTTACATGGTTTGTCGATTCAACTGCTCGACGGCGGATGCAAACGTTTTGATTAATTCAGGCCCAGGGTTTTTAATAAACGTCTGTTACTTGAACCCGCTCCTTGGGAACAGTAATGAAAATCAAAAAGATATCTAAGACGGATCCAGTCGAGCGCGCGTTCAAACTGACGATCCTTGCGGCCGGTTTTCTCATCGTGGCGGCAGCTGCGGCAATCCTCGGGTCTCTTTGGCAATCTCGAAGCGATCAGGTTGAGGCCGCGAAGCGGGCGGCGGCGAATATAGCCAGCGTTCTCGCTGAGCAAGTGTCCTACTCCGCTCAGGCCGTGGGATTGATGCTTGATGATGTGAAACGCCGGGCAGAACAAATCGCACGTGAGAAGCCAGACGCTTTCCAAACTGAAGCCAGTCAGCGGGAGCTGTTCGAGTTCCTAAGTGAGCGGCTAAGGCATCTTCCGCAGGCTGATCTCATTGCGATCATAGACCCGCGGGGGAAAGCCGTCAGTACCACGACCGCCTTTCCTGCCCCGGGCATGAATTTTTCCGAACGTGAATACCTGATTGCGCAATCAACGGACAAAGGAGGCATTCTGTTTATTGGAACTCCAGTAATGAGCAAGTCCACTGGTAAGTGGACGACTTATTTCAGTCGCCGACTCGAAACGCCTGCAGGAGAGTTCCTCGGCGTCGTCGTGGTCGGTGTGCAGCCGTCCGCCTTCATGCGGGTTGAGGCGATTGCGTCTTCCCTCAGCGGGCAGTCGTTCCTGCTGTTGAACAAGGACGGGATCGTCCTGGCGCGATTCCCCGATCCGATTGATAGGGCCGGCATGAAAATGCCAGAAGACAGCGAGTGGTACAGAGTAGTCGGGGAAGGAGGCGGTTTTTTCCGCTTGCCCGGCACCTTTGACACGACAGCGCGGCTCATTGCCGTACGACCCTTGGCAGATTGGCCGTTCGTCGTGAACGTAGCCTCGTCCGAGGTTGAAGCTCTCAGCCTTTGGAGCATCCGGGCCATCGAAGTCGGCATTGGCGGTTCGCTTGCCTGCCTCTGCTTTGCCTGCCTTATTCTGACAATGCGAGGTCAGTTCGCCCGTTTGCACACC
This sequence comes from Hyphomicrobiales bacterium, assembly GCA_028290085.1. GTDB lineage: Bacteria > Pseudomonadota > Alphaproteobacteria > Rhizobiales > Beijerinckiaceae > Terripilifer. The sequence continues at coordinate 3,786 of JAQGKN010000659.1, read as the reverse complement.
GGACATCTGCGCTTCCAAGCGGCGCTGAACAACATGTCGCAAGGACTGGCAATGTTCGACAGGGATGGGCGGCTGGTCGTCTGTAATGAGCGATTGCACAAGATGTTCCACCTTACCAGCGTGCAAACTAGGGCAGGCACATCAGAGTTCGAGATCGAGACAGCGATCGTCGAGAATGGGTACTTCGTGGGGCCGAATGGCTGTTCGTTTGCAGAAGCGCGGCTTACCCCAGGGCAGACTCATACCGTTGAGGTCAGTGACGGACGTGTCATGTCTTTGCGCCGTGACGAGATGCAGGGCGGCGGGTTTGTCATCACGCTGACGGATGTCACAAAGCGGGCTCGAGCGGTGGCCGAAATCGAGCACCTGGCATTGCATGATCCACTCACGGGTCTTGCCAATCGCGTTCAGTTCCGAATCCGCTTGGAGGAGGGGCTGATCCGCGCGAGCCAGAGAAACGAAACGGTTGCGGTTCTTTATCTCGACCTCGACGGGTTCAAGCACGTGAATGACACGCTCGGTCATCCAGTGGGTGATTTGCTTTTGGGCACAGTTGCAAAGCGCCTTCTATCTTGCGCTCGGGCGGGGGACACGGTTGCTCGGCTAGGCGGCGACGAATTTGCCATGATCATCGAGTCGATGAGTCAGAGGATGGATCTTTCCCTGGTCGCGCAGCGAATTCTCGATACTGTTGCGACGCCTTTTTCCATCGAGGGGCACAACATCGAGGTGAGTACGAGCATCGGCATCGCGGTCGCCCCCGTAGACGGAGGGACCCCCGATCTCCTGGGCCGGCATGCTGATCTTGCATTGTATCGTGCCAAGGCTGAGGGGCGAGCAACATATTGTTTTTTTGAGTTCTCGTTACACGAAGCGGCACAACGGCGTCGTACTTTAGGAGCAAGACTGAGACGCGCCGTTGAACGGCAGGAGTTCGAGCTCTTTTATCAGCCGATCGTGAGCCTGGCGGACAACAGCATCATCGGCTTTGAGGCGTTACTTCGCTGGCGGGATCCTGAGAACGGGCTGATTTCTCCTTCAGAATTCATACCGCTCGCCGAAGAAACGGGATTGATCATTCCACTCGGCGACTGGGTTCTGAAGCACGCCTGTGCAGAAGCCAAACGCTGGCCCGCCCACTTGCATGTGGCAGTAAATCTATCGCCCATTCAGATCAGGAGCGGCGATATTGTCGCGTCAGTGTTATCCATTCTCGACGCGTCGAAGCTTGAGCCGCATAGACTGGATCTGGAAATCACCGAGTCCGTTCTGCTGACGAATACGGACGACAACATCGCTGTTCTTCGGTCCTTACGTGATCTCGGCGTTAAGATCTCGATGGACGATTTCGGGACTGGCTATTCGAGCCTCAGCTATCTGCGTCAGTTTTCCTTCGACGTCATCAAGATCGATCGCTCCTTTGTAAGTGCGGTCTGCGACGCAGGAAGTGGCCGGGCGGTCGTCCGGGCGGTCATCGAAATCAGCGAGAGTGTGGGCATGAGCACCGTAGGCGAGGGCGTCGAGACGGAGGAGCAGTTGGAGGCCCTACGTTCACTGGGCTGCACCGCTGCCCAGGGGTATCTCTTTAGCGAGGCGTGGCCGGCCGCCGAAATTCCCGCGATGCTGCGGAAATTTTCCGGTCGGCGGGTGGCTGCATAACGCACCTGTTCTGCCTCGCGGACAGAAACCGCCTTCATTTTCTCACCGCCTGGACGGAGGCGGTGACTGGCGGTTGACCCTAAATGCTGGAAGGATGGCCTTCCTTGAGATCTCGGAGAACGCGTCACGGCTACAGGACAGTGAAGTGGTTCGATGCCACGAAGGGTTACGGATTCATCCAGCCTGATCAGGGTGGCAGCAAAGACGTTTTTGTCCATATCAGTGCCGTCGAGCAGGCGGGCCTTCGCAGCCTCACTGAGGGTCAAAAGGTCGAGTACCAGGAGAAAGCGGATAGCCGTTCCGGAAAGTTGTCGGCGGCGGAGCTCCGCGCGCTCTGAGGACTGGACGCCCCCCAGGCTTGAGGGGCGGACAGCAAATAGGGGAGACAGTGAGGACAGGGCTGCCCTTTTCGCTGTTTCCCCCTATTCTCAGCAGCCGAGGGTGTCATGCGTCATGATATCGTGACGCGATCCGGCAAATCGAGGACAGGGTGGGGACAGAGGCAAGGGACAACCCATGCCTGCTGAGGCTCTGTTCTAGCAGGCACAGCGTAGACTGCTATGCCGCTGTGAAATGCCCTGCTTGTGCTTTCATCTGTCTTCCGAGATCCGCCACAGGCTGCTCTGATTGCGGAATCTCCATCAGCTGGGGTTTTGGATCCTTCGGACCCTGCGTCAGGATCGCTGTGGATCTTGCCCAGCGCTTATCTCCGCCTGCCTTTTCACCCGCCACCAATGCCGCGAGCAGGCGTTGCGCCAAAAGCCCTCGGGCCGTGCTGAAGGCGTCCGCCATCGCCTTCAGTTCAGCCGGTCCGACGATCATGTTTCCTTGGACTGAGAACCCCCTGCCCTTATGGTCCCCGGCCCAACGCTTGCACTCGTTGCCGGTGTGGGCTGCCGATTGCCCGTCCCAGGTAACAAGGCCGATCTGTCGTGCAGCTTGCTCCGGGTCGTCGGCGAACGCTGATCTAATCGCCTCATCAGGCGGCGCACCTTGCCGCAACCAATCCTTGACCGCATGCCAGATCGTCGGAAGCTTCGTCTACCGCGCCTTGGATGCAGGCGGCACCTAGTTGCGCATCCAGATAGAGCGCGAGGCGACCCGAGTTTGGAACTGCGGAGGCGACTGCGGCGCCTAGCTCGCCTGTCTTTGCGTCACGGGCGACAATCGAGAAAGTCACGTGGGAAGACCCGGAAATGGAGTGAGATCTGGCAAGCGGGTGCTGGCGAGGTCGCCGGAGATCTCATCTGAGATTCCTGCGGCGCTCGGATCATCTAGCATGCTCGTAATCCATGCGAGCCGGTGCATTTCGTCCATGCCTCCGAGGTCATCAGGATTGATCATGCGCACGCTCCGGCGATGTTGGTTGAGAGATCGTAGCAAAGGGCCTCGAATTGCGGCTGCGAAAACGAGACGTTGTGCAAAGCCATGGCGTCAGCGACAGCGGGCCACTCGGCTAGATTGCCGCTTATGTTCCCCTCGATGATGACGTTAGCCGCCGAGACCAGCGCCTCTAGCTCCTCGTCTGACAGCAAAGCCAGCCGATCCACAGGTGGGTTCTTTCGCTCGAGCTTTTCCAGGCGAGCCTTGATGTTCGGATTAGCCATGTGCAGAAACCCTCCTCATTGCGCGGCGGCATGGCCGCCGCGCCTCGATCAGCCGTGATGTGTAGTGGAGCCGGAGAACGCTTCCTTGGTGAGGCGCCAAGCCTGCTGCAGCTTCTCGGATCGCGCGCCATGATCCGCCTTTATCTCCTCGATGCGCTGATTTACGCGCTGCTTCGCGTCGCCGACGGCTTTCGCGGCCTGGTCACGCATCGCCTGAATACGCGCTTCAGTCTCGCGGTTCAGCTCTTCCACCCGAGCCTTGGCCCGGCTCCTTACCGCGTCCAGCCTCGATTTTGCGGCCTCGATCTTCGTCAGCAGTTTGACTTTCGCCTCGCCCGTGGCCTGGTCGTATTCGGCTTGGAGCTGGTCGAGTTCAGCCTGTAAGGCTGCCGCGTCCCGCTCCATATGGGCATCGATCACCTCGATACGCTGCCTGCGGTGGATGGTCCCACCGAGCGCCTCCATTCGCGTGTCGAGAGGAGTGACCCACTCCTACTCGATTTCGGCGACCAGGGCGGCC
>JAQGKN010000029.1 GCA_028290085.1 Hyphomicrobiales bacterium | reverse complement strand
CCGAGGCTGATGGCCTTGACGGCATCGTTATTCGGCAACATCGAGAGCACGAGCTCACACGATTCGGCCACGGCCTTGGGCGAGTCCTTGAACTCCGCGCCCAGGCTTTCCAGCCCCTTGGCCTGCGCACGATTGAGATCGGTCACGACGAGGCGATAGCCCGCCTTGATCAGGTTGGCCGCCATGCCGTGGCCCATGCCGCCGGTGCCGATAAAACCCAGAGTCTTCATGCCGTCCACTCCCTTGATTGGTGTTCTTAGCGCGCGCTTAACACACGCCGTGAATTACCACTACCGGGAGGGCGCGCACGCGTTAAGGCAAAATCTGTCTTGAGCGAGCGGAAACTTGCCCGCCGTCTCGCATTTCAACGTGCGCCATCGGCGTCGAGCCGATCTCGCCTGGCGGCTGCAAATGCCTGACGGGCTCTCTGGATTTCCGTGTGGTGGGTTTCGGCCCACAACCATACGCCGCAGAAGGCTGCGCTCAGGCTCTCACCCAGCGAGGTCAACGCATATTCAACCCGCGGCGGAATCACTGGATACACTGTCCTGGAGACCAAGCCATCCTCTTCCATCTGCCGCACGGTTTGAGTCAGCATTTTCTGGCTGATCGTGCCGACGGCCTTGCCGAGTTGCATGAAGCGCAACGTCCCTTTTTCCTGAAGAGTTTCGAGGATCAGCATCGTCCATTTGTCGGCCACCTTGCCGATGATGTCGCTGACCAGTGCCTCGATTGCCGGATTGTGATCCTCAGGGGCGGAGCCCGGTCGCGGCCAATTTCCATCAGGGCGAGCGATTGGTTTCGACACGTCACTCTCCATTTGGTGCGTATAGATATTTGGGGTGCCTACTTCTCTCTGGATACTGTTGGCCATTATCTAGGTTCTGACAACAACAAAGGTCATTCACATGCAATCTTCAGGCAACACCATCCTCATCACCGGCGGCGGCACTGGTATCGGCGAGGCGCTCGCGCACAGGTTCCATGATCTCGGCAACACGGTCATCATCGCAGGCCGAAGGATGGAGGCGCTCAAGCGGGCCGTCGCTGGGCGCTCGCGAATGCACGCCATGACCCTCGATGTGGAGAGCGCCTCAGGCATTGCGGAGTTTGCGCAGCGGGTCGTCACCGAGCACGCCGCGCTCAACGTGCTCATCAACAACGCCGGGATCATGCGCGCCGAGGCGCTGGGCAGCGCTCGTGACCTTGGCGATGCCGAGGCCACCGTCACCACGAACCTGCTCGGCCCCATTCGCCTGATCGACGGCCTGGTCGATCATCTGGGTCGCCAGCCAAATGCGGCTATCGTGAACGTCACCTCGGGATTGGCTTTCGTGCCGCTCGTGAGCGCCCCGACCTACTCGGCAACAAAAGCCGCCATGCACGCCTATACGATCGCGCTGCGCGAGGCGCTCAAGGGCAAGGTCGAAGTGATCGAATTGGCGCCCCCGGCGGTGCAGACTGACCTTACCCCCGGTCAGGCGACGCGCGAGACTTACCAGCCGCTGTCCGAGTTTGCGGACGAGGTGATGACGTTGTTTCAGCAGGTGCCGACACCGCGCGAGATTCTCGTCAAGCGCGTGGCGTTCCTGCGGTTTGCCGAAGCCGAGAACCGGTTTGACCAGACCTTGGCCGCCCTCAACGCTCACGCGGCGTAAGACGCTCCCACTTCAACTAGCGGCAAAATCATCGGGCGAGACGGGAGTGAAACAATCACGCGCCGTCTCGCTCGAACCGTTCTGTCACCGCGACTTCAAACGAATGCGCGACGGCATTCCAGACGAACCAGTCGACAAAAATGCTGTCCCGGTCGATGCGGATCAGATTGCAGGAGTTGAGTTCACCACGCTGACGCGTGGAGGTCGCGGTACCAGCCTGAACGAGCAGGATCGGGCGCGCCTTTGTCTGATACCGGGTTGCGCTGCTGCCGTTATGGCGGATGTGAAGATGACCGGAGATGATGATATCCACGCCACAATCGACTAGCCGGGACATCGCCATGGTCGCACGACCCACGATCGCTTCCCCACGGGCGGCAGGCGGCAGATCGAACGGATGATGTGTCACGACGATGCGCGCGGCCGATGCCGGAGCCTTTGCCAGACGTTCACAGCAGGCTTCCATTTGCCGCTCGTTGATGCGGCCATTTTTCCACGTGAGAGATCGGGCCGTGTTGATTCCGACGACGGCGATTTCATCGTCCAGGAACGAGGGCTGGAGATCTTCCGTGATAAAGCGCCGGTATTTGACGAGAGGCCGCAGCCATCGCGACGAGACATCGTAGAGCGGTACATCGTGATTGCCCGGCACGACGAGAACCGGTTCCCGCAGCTTCCCCAGGAACTCTCGAGCCAACTCGAACTCGTGTGTACGCGCGCGCTGCGTAAGGTCCCCGGAGATGACGATCAGGTCGGGGCGTGAAGCGTCTATCAGCCGCGTGATGCCCTCGACGACCCCAGTGTCGTGCCGACCAAAATGAAGATCAGACAGGTGTGCAATTGTCCTCATGCCGCCGCCACATCTTTGGCCACAGCCGCCGGAACGATGACACGCAACGCAAGAGGACGGCAGCGGTAATGAAGGGGAGTATTCATCAAGGAGACTTCTCCGTCGTGCGAGACCTGTTGATGATGGCGCCGCGTCGCGATCTCCACGTCGGTCGCCTCGAAGGCAACCAGGTCGCGCTCGCGTAGGCGGCCGACCAACGCCAGTGCAGCCAGCGCCGCGAGTTTGAGCCGCCCGGCTTCAGGTGCCAGACATATCCAGAGTTTCCCGCCATCGATCCGCTCACGGGCTCCCATCCGCGGCCCGGACATTTCGAACTTATTGTTCCCGACGAACACGAACGGCGTAGATCGCGTCAGCTTCTGCCCGTCATTCGTGCGCAGCGACACGCGCATGAGCGAGTAATTCCGCACTTTTCGGATCGCAGCCTGCGCAAGCGCCAGCCACTTGGGATAGCCATGCTTTTGCATGGACTCGCGATCCCTGACGATGTGCGGGTAAAGCCCCACCCCTGAATTGTTGATGAACACACGGCCGTTCACCTCGCCGAGGTCCACAAGGCGATGCGTACCGACGAAAATGTTGGCTAACGCGTCGTCAAGGCCAAGCGGGATGTTCAGGTCCTTGGCAAAATGATTGAGAGTTCCGAGCGGAAGAACGCCCAGGGGAACATCGGATCCACTCAGCGCACCCGCGACAGCGCTGATCGTCCCGTCCCCACCGCCCGCGACCACGATTCCAGCCCCCTCATTCAGCGCGCCTTTCACAAAAGCTTCGATATCTGAACCCGCGTCCAGGATGTGGAGGGTGGCAACAGCCCCCTTCTCCGAAGCCAAGCGCTTTGCCTGTTGCGAAACTTCGGCTGCGTTGCAGGAGCCAGACTTGCCGTTCAGGATGAAAGTAATGCGCAGATCGAGGTTCACTGTGCCTCCGAAGCTTCAACGGCAGCAAGGGCGGCCACGCCGGGCAACGCTCATGTTACTCAAAACATGAGCCCCGACTCCTCCTCGCGGTTCCATCGCTGGTCGCGGGTATCCATGTGGACGAATAGAGCCGGCCGCGAGGTCGGCACAATCAATGGCAGGCCGGCGGCGGCACCCTATTTCGCTATCGCGGTCTCCGGGCCTGATCCTAGTGCGGCCGCGACCCGCTTGCGCACATCCGGCGGCGTGTTCATCAAATCGCTGATCAGCTTCTGAACCTCTTCTCCAGGCGCAGGATCAATTTCGGCCTTGAGCTTTCGGGCGTCCTCGATGAACTCGGGATCCTTGACCGTTTCCAAAAATGCTTTCCGCAGCGCGGCAACACGGTCTTGGGGGACGCCCGGCGTCGTCGCCAAGGGCCGCCCAACCGTCGAAGCCTTGGAGAGAAACTCGACCAATGCGCGGTTTTCGGTCGTGACAGGCTGGTCAAGGAGTAGCGGCACGTCTGGCAGCGCGGGGTCCTTGTGCAATCCGATCTGGATGAGGGGCACAATCAGCTTTTGCTGGATGTAGTGCGGTGTTGAGGCCATGTAGCTCGCGTATGTGTTTGTTCCACGCCCCTCGGCTTCCCCCCGTTCCATCGCCAGGTTGATTTGCGGTCCACCTGAGTAACCGAGGATCACCTTGAACTTCGTCCCAAGGACATGATTGTAGAAGGCGGGATATTGAACCGACGCCGATCCTTCCCCCGCGCCACTCGCAGCGATTGTCGTTTCTCGATGCTTGGCATCTTCGAGCGTCTTCGTCGGGGCGGTCTGCCAGACGACCAGCATCTGGTTGGAACTGGTTATGTTGGCGATCCAGTTGAATTCCCGCAGGTCGGCCTTGAGTTGTTTGGAGAGCCCGAGCGCCTGGTCCGCAACAAGGCCCTGACCGACGATCGACAGGACAGTTCCATCCCGTGGAGCAACCATCGCCATGTAATTGGCCCGATGGCGCCGCCGCCGCCAGGCATGTTGATGGGAACGATCGTCGGATTCCCAGGAATGTGCCTGCCCAGATGCCGCCCGAACAGGCGCGAGAGCACGTCGTACCCGCTACCGGCTTCACTCCGGATAATGAATTTTATCTGCTTCCCTGGCCCACCATAGAAGTCACCGACCGAACCCGCGGCAGCGGCAGGACGGGAGATCGGCAGCATGAGGCAAAGAAGAAGCGATGTGGTAAATCTGGACATGTGTCATGCGTCCTGCAAATGACGAAACGTCTGAAATGGCCGCTCGCACGCTTAGGCAGCCGCCCTGTATGTTGATGGGGACGAAAGCTGGCCGCGTCATATGGCGACAGATCGCTGCCCAGCCATACCCTGGGATTGCTGTTGCAAACGCCCTAATAGCCTTCCGATAAGCCAAGGCGCCGGCAGTGACTGAGGTCTTGGTCGCCTTGATGCAGACCTGGAATCATCGAGAGCACCCGGTCGATCTCGGTCTGGCTCTGGATGAGTGTCACTTCGGCCCTCCCTTTTTGGCTGCTCTATCGGCAGCTTTTATGCAGTTTGAGAGCGACGGGCAGCAACGGCAAGCCGCGAAGCCAGCCGTGAACCGCCTGCGCCACATTGGTCGGCACCGGACCGAGAATGACTCGGCCCAGTTCACCTTCATCGCCGTCATCC
>JAQGKN010000019.1 GCA_028290085.1 Hyphomicrobiales bacterium | reverse complement strand
TCACTGTTCGTTGATTCGCCGACTGAACGCTACACTAGGCAATCGACGACGCGCAGTCCTCATGTGAACGCACCTTTCGATCAGCGTATCCGTCGCTGCGTAACCCACAGGTGCAGCGCTGACCCGCGTGAGCCCGCATGGCGCATGATGTACCTGATTCAATTTACCGATCTGTAACTTCGAATGCGAATTGACTGCGGATTTCTTCGCCAGAACCAGCAATCGCCAAAGCAGATTAAGGCGGACTTTGAAACTGACGAGACAGCTTGGACCAACAACAGCTGAATGGGAGAGATGTACGTTCAGGCGGCGTAAAAATGGGTCTGAGCCATCACCTCCTTCGCCTGAAGTGCAGAGCTTTGGAGGAACCAGCGCGCTGGAGAGCACTCGAACATGCGTTGATGCTGATCAGAAGTCAGGACCTCGAGCGCAGAATCGTACAGATCAAGGCTGATTTTGCAGCGGATTCACAAATCTGAGAATCGGTTCTCGCGGGGGCCGGCGGAGGGACCGGTGCTGGGTTCTAATTTTCTCCCGACCCGGCGCGAATGATCATCGCCAACCGGACCGGGCGCAGACGACGGCGAAAAGCTGATCCATACTCGCTCGCGGCACACTTGCCGCGTCTGATGCGGAGACGTAGTTTCATCGCCAAGCCGGAATGACAAAATCCGGCAGGGAGGACACCATGCGGTTTCATGCGCACGCCCGCTCGCTTTCGTCGCTCATTTGTTTCGTCTTAGCCTCATGGGGAGTCGCCTCTCCCCGTGCCGCGTCAGCCGAGGACCTGCTGCCCGTGAGCGTCGAACTCGGCGACGTCTCGCTGACGAAATTGCCGTTTGTCGTCGCTGCGGAAAATCAGATCTACGAGCGCAACGGCCTTAAGGTCTCACAATTCATCTCCCCGCTCGCGGCCGAATTGATCAGGCAGAGTTCTGGGCTCATCGTCCCGAAAGAAAATGTCCGCACCGGCTCCAGCGACATCAACATCGGCGGCGGCAGCCCGACCATCGTGCGCATGACGACAAATGCACACGCGCCGCAGCGCGTCATCCTCGCGACGACGGAATCGATTGCACATTTCCATGTGATCACCCGTGGAGACATCCGGAAAATCGAGGACCTCAAGGGCAAGAGGATAGGGTTCTCGACCCCAGGCTCCCTGTCTCATCTTTCGTTGCTGCAGCTCTTCGACAAGATGGGCTGGGATTCGAGACGCGACGTGTCGCTCTTCGAGCGAGGCGCCGACATCAAGGACCTTACCAGCAAGAAGGTCGACGCTTTCGCGGCCGACGTCATCGCCTTCGACGAAGCGATGCGTGCTGGCCTCTATGATTTGGCCGATCTCAGCACATTCGAGTTCCCGATCCCGGGTTCTGGGGTCAACGCCGACAAGGCGTGGCTCGCAACTCATCGCGAGACTGCAGCACGCTTCGTCAAGGCGACCGTGGACGCCGTTGCTTTCATGAAGGCCAACAAGCCGGCCACTCTGCAAGCGATGCGCAAATGGTACGGCATAGAGGATCCGGCGAAGCAGGAGGCGATCTACAAGGAAGTCGCGCGATTGCCGAGTAAGCCCTACCCGAGCGTGGCCGGCCTGCAGAAGATGATCGACGTTTACGACTGGCGGGAGATGCGCCTGCACAAGGCCGCCGACTTTTACGACGACAGCTTCGTCTCCGAACTCGATAAGAGCGGCTATATTGACGGTCTCGTTAAAGAGACGACGAAATAGAAGCGCGAAATGCCTTCGTCGCGATTGCCTGCGGGACGTCCTCCACGTTTCTAGTTTCGCGCTCGCCCGGACGTCAGAGGTGCCTAAAAGGGTCGATTGAAATCCAGACGAGCGTTGGGGGCCGCCTGCTTTGGCTCGTCAGCTGAAGTGAGACCCTGCCCGGCGCAGCTGCGTTGAGCCGGAACCCCGCCGCGAGTCGAACCCGCCTGAAGGCGTCCGACGAGGAATAGAGACTTGATATGCTCCCTTTACGGGCCGCGAAGTCCATGGACGTTGCCGGGCCGCTTGTCCAGGCTTGGGAGGTCCGCGATGAATAGATTGACCCTTGTGAGCTGTGTCGTCGCCGTACTGTTCGCCGCACCAGATCTCGCTTATGCGCAACAGCCTGTGGACTGGGACAAGGTGCAGGTCAAAACCACGGACCTCGGGCACGACACGTACATGCTGCAGGGACAGGGAGGAAACATCACGATCTCCGTGGGCAGCGACGGCATCATCATGGTGGATACGCAGTTTGCTGCATTGCACGACAAGATCGCCGCGGCCATCCGGGCCATTTCGCCGCTTCCCATCAAGCACATCGTGAACACCCACTTCCATGGCGACCACACCGGCGGCAACGAGGCCTTCCAGAAGGAAGGCGCGATTATCGTCGGTCAGGACAATATCCGTGTCCGCCTCGCGGCCGGAACAACGAACGGAACATCGGGTCAAAAGACGCCTCCTGCTCCGCAAGGCGCGCTTCCGGCGAAGACCTATGTGGGCGGCTCGATGACGATCGAAGTCGGGGGACGCAAAGCGATCCTCACCCATATCAACAATGCTCATACCGATGGCGACACCTGGGTCTACTTCCCCGATGCAAACGTCATCAGCACGGGCGATGTGATGAACAATTTGAAGCGCTACCAGCAGGTTGATTATGCGAACGGAGGCGACATCAGGGGAATGGTGGCTGTAACCGACGCATTTCTTGCTCTCTCGAACGATGCGACAAAAATTGTAGTTGGACACGGACCGCTCGCGGACAAGGCCGACATCGTCACTTATAATACAATGGTGAAGACGGCGCGCGAACGCGTGGAGAAACTCGTCATTGAAGGAAAGAGCGAAGCGGAAGTTGTCGCAGCCGACCCGCTCGCGGACCTGAACAAGACCTGGGCGGCCAACGATCAGGCTGGCGTAAACTTCCTGAAGTAGGTCTATAATTCATTCAAACGGGCGAGGCTGGAACTCTCATTGAGGGTGGGCAGATTTCGCCTTCGCGCTTGCGCGCTGAAGCTCATGCGGCGGAGCCGACAATAAGAATTATACCTGAAGAGGGAGGGTGAAATGCGGGCCAGAAACTGGATCCTGACGTGTCTGATTTGTTTGGCTCGCCTCACCTTCACCGCTCAGGCGCAAGACGCCGGGCAGTGGGCGGCGAGAGCGCCGCTCCCGGCCGCATTAAGCGAAGTGTCAGTCGTCGAGTTGAACGGAAAAATCCACGTGTTCGGCGGCAGCGTGCTTGGCTTCACCGGCCCCTATCATCTCGAGTACGATCCGAACATCGACAAGTGGAGGCCGCGAGGCGCCGTGCCGCGCTCGCTCGATCACATGGGCGCTGCCGTCCTGAATGGAAAGATATACCTCGTAGGCGGCTTCATCGGAGGCGTGACCCACAATGACGGGCAAAATGTTGCGATGGAATACGACCCCGTGCTCGACAGCTGGCGGCTCCTCGCGCCTATGAAGGCCGGTCGCGGGTCCGTCGGCCTCGCGGCGCTCAACGGCAAATTATATGCAATCGGTGGACGCGATGCGACAGGCGCGACGGTGCCAACGAACGAAGTCTACGATCCCGCAACAAATCGCTGGAACAGTTTGGCTCCGTTGCCCCGGGCGCGCGACCA
>JAQGKN010000015.1 GCA_028290085.1 Hyphomicrobiales bacterium | reverse complement strand
GAAGATCTCCAGGAAGCGCAACGGTTGGTCGCCTGTGTTTTCGATGTAATGGCCCATGGCGAAGGGGACGAAACCCACATCGCCCGCGCGGTAGTCGAAAGTGCGCGCCTGACCCGATCCCGCGAAGACCCCCATGCGCGCCTCGCCTTGAAGATAATATTGCCATTCCGCGGCGTTTGGGTGCCAGTGTAACTCTCTCATCCGTCCCGGCAGGACCTCGACAAGCGCGGCGGCAATAGTCAGAGAAGCCGGGAATGTCTTCGAATCGCTGATCCGAACGGATCCGCCGCTTCCGGTCCAGTCCGGAGTCTGCGCTTGCAGCTTGTGGCTGAAAGTCGGATTCGCAGGCGCTGCTCCCATCAAGGGATCACTGCCGAGCGCAGCGGGCACAGGCGCGGCGAAGATGTAATAATCCTCGGGATTCGGGAGATCGTTGAACTGGTCGATGCCGACGCCGAAGTTCTTCGCCAGAACCGGTTTCGGAACGTGCTTGAACCAGTCGCTGATGAGGAACGTGCTGTCTTCGTCAAAGTGTCCGTTGTCGAAGATCAAAAGAAATTCACAACCATCGGGGCCGAGGCCCTGGATGGAATGCGGTATGCCGGATGGAAAGTACCAGAGGTCGCCCGCACCCACCTCGTCGACGAAATTCTGACCCTGCGGATTGATAGCCGTGATGCGGGCGCGTCCGTAGATCATGTAGGACCACTCCGCTTCCTTGTGCCAGTGCAGTTCACGAATCCCGCCTGCATTCAGGCGCATGTTGACGCCCGCTATATCTTCCGAAACCCCGAGTTCGCGGACAGTGACCTGTCGCGTCCAGCCACCGGTTCCCTGTCGAACATGCGAGTCCGAAAAGGCAAAGCGCAGGTTTGGTAGCGTGCCGGAATCGGTCGACGGCGGATTCAGAATATCCGGATTTTCGCGATCGCGGATCGGGTCGTGAGGCCCCGGATCCGTGCCGCCGTGCCTGGGATCGCGCATGGGGTTGAGCGCATTCTGCGCCTGCGCTTGGGATGCTGCCAAGGTAATGCCGGCAACGCTCGCGTTGATGAGGCTTCGTCTGGAAATATTCATGTCGGTTCCTCGGAGTTGAGAAAACGCGATTAAGAAACGTACCGCGATTTCCAGAGTTCCGAGCAATTGTTGTTCATAGCAGCGCACCGAATGAAGCTTTGCACCTTCATCTAGCTGCGCGAGAACCGTCGGATCATAAACTCGTTACAAGTGCCGATTATGATAGTTCATTTCGAGCATCTGGACGGAGCGCCAGGTGAAGACCCGGAAAAAGGAGAGGCTCGGCCTGAACCGCCGAGTATCTTCGTAGATTGCGTCCCCGAGGTCACCGGCGTAAAAATATCTGAACAAAAAATTAAATGCTCGGATCTAAAAAAGGAATCTGAATGCCCGGACGGTCTGACCAGCGCCCCTCCGAAAACTGTGAGACAAGTTTATACGTGAACCCGATCTGGTTATATGACGGTGAATGCGTTCTGTGTTCGCGTGCGGTGCGCTACACCCTGGATCACGAACGAACGCCATCCATCCGCTTTGTCGCGATAACCTCGATTGAGGGACGTGCGATCGCGAATCTTCATGGCATGGATCCCGAGGATCCAGAGACGTTCCTGTTCATTGAAAAGGGAGTGGCACTGGGACGGTCGCAAGGTGTTCTCGCATTGGCCCGCCAGATCACGAACGAACGCCATCCATCCGCTTTTGGTCCAGCGCGGCTCCTGTGGGTCAGTCGGCTTTTTCCGCGGTTTCTCGCCGATCGGCTCTATGACTTGATAGCCCGGAACCGCTACCAATTCTTCGGACGTCTGGCCGCCTGCGAATATCCGCCGCTTGAATTCCGCCATCGATTTTCGCTGCCAGAAGGGGATCCGAGAAACCCTTCTCTTGCCCGCGCGCGTCAATGCCGCGCGAACGACAACGAGGATCTTGCCCATTGATATATCTGGTTCTGAAGTACCTCCATATACTCGGAGCGACGATTATCCTTGGGACAGGGACGGGGATCGCCTTCTTCATGTTGATGGCTCATGGCACGCGGAATGCCGATTTCGTTGCGCGGACGGCTGGCATCGTCGTGGTGGCAGACGCGCTTTTCACTGCGTCTGCAGTCATTCTGCAACCGGTGACGGGCTATTTCCTTGCACGCGAGACCGGTGTTTCGATGATGGAGAGCTGGGTGATCGCCTCTCTCATCCTGTATGCGATCGCAGGCTTGTTCTGGCTCCCGGTCGTGTGGCTGCAGATACGCATGCGCGATCTCGCCCGGATGGCCGCGCGTAAGGGAACGCCGCTGCCCGCCGCATATCACCAGTTGTTCCGGACATGGTTTTTGTTCGGCATTCCGGGCTTCGGATCGGTCATGATGATAATCTGGCTGATGATTGCCAGACCATTGCTTTGGGAGAGTGAATGACGGTTACGATGACGCGCATCGCCATCCTTGGAGCCAGTGGTCTGATCGGCCATGCGGTCGCGGTTGAGTTACTTCGTCAGGGGTTTGATGTCGTGCCGGTTGCACGCTGGTTCGCAGCGTCGCAATTGTCGGCGCTGAACGGACGAGCGTTCAAGTGGGCGCTCGTCGACGCGGGAACAGAGGATCTCGCCCGCTGGCTGACCGAGCACCGCATCGACGTCGTCGTGAACTGCATTGGCGTTTTGCAGGACAGTGCCCGCGGTACAGCGGAGCATGTGCACACGGGCTTCGTCGACCGGCTGATCAGAGCCTCGCAACAGCAGCCCCATCCGGTGCTGCTCATTCAAGTCTCCACTCCAGGCGTTGAGGAGGCCGACACAACCGCTTTCAGCAGGAGCAAGCGCGAAGCCGAACGCAGGATCCGCCGCAGCGGATGCCCATTCGTGATCTTGCGCCCCGGCTTTGTGGTGGCGCAGGGCGCGTACGGCGGAAGCGCGCTAGTTCGTGCAATTGCGTCTCTCCCAATTAACTTGCCAGCATACGAGTCGGCCCAACCATTCGCGACCGTTTCGATGGCAGACATTTCCAGAACGGCCACCATTGTGGTGCGTCGCTGGCAGAAGGGTGAGCGTGACTGGTCTGCCACCTGGGACGTCATGGATTTAGCCCCGACAACCCTTGGGCGCAGTCATTCAGGGATTCCGGGTTCGCTTTGGCGGACCAAAGCCCCTCCTATGCCTGCCCTCATGGCTGATGTTGCTCGGTGCCAAGGCTGGCGATCTTTCGGCCCGGCTCGGCTGGCAACCTTCCCATACGCAGCACATCTCTTGCGGAGATTCGACGGGGCGTAAGCGGCAATCCGAAATCGTGGATCCAGGCAACCGGCCTGAACCCAGAAACTCTCCAGGAAACGCTGCAAAACCTGCATGCGACCGTTCAGGAAAAATGGTTCGCTCGCCTCTATCTCATCAAGGCGGGCATCATTTTCAGTCTTGCGATCTTTTGGATTGCGTCGGGCCTGATCGCCCTGACGTTTGCCTTCGAACCAGCCCGCCAAATCCTGCTTTCGCACGGCTTTCCGCCATCCTTTGCGACAATCGTGACGATTGTGAGTAGCGCTTTCGACATCCTGATAGGAATCGCTATTGCTCACCGCAGGACCTGCCGGGCGGGCTTGATCTGCGGCGTTGGGCTATCTCTCTTCTACATGCTCGGTGCTGCTTCCATCACACCCGAACTGTGGCTTGAGCCCCTGGGTGCGCTCGTCAAGACCTTCCCGGCAATCGTCCTGATGCTCGTCGCCATGGCCATTCTGGATGAACGCTAGGATATGGGCATCACCGATGCGCAGCACGCGCTGGCGCATGTCTGCTTGGTTGTTGCACACGAGCGCCCGAGTAACGCCTGCGACGGGCGCCAGCCAGACGATTTGAGGAGGATTCTACGGAGAGAGGACCGCGTTCCCACGGCGGCCCTCGGAACCGCATACGTCAAGCCACGTCGAACGCCTTCCAGACGTCTTCCCAGGCCCCCCTGGTTGCGCCCTTCGAGTACTCTGTCGCGCGCTGCTCAAAGAAGTTCGCGTGCTCGACGCCGTTGAGGATTTCGATGATCCAGGGCAGGGGGTGGGGACGGCGCTGCTCATGCGCCCCATCGACGGTTACGAAATAGCCAAAGAGTGTTGGCAGCCGCAGCTGGGTTAGCCGCCAGTCGGCGATGTAGCGAACGTAGCTCTTGATGTCGGCCGGCTTCATTCCCTCGACCGGCCCGAGGTCGAAGGCGAGATCGACGAAACGGTCCTCCAACGAGACCATCGTGTTTGCAACATCCAGAATGTCGTCGCGCACGGCTTGCG
Source organism: Hyphomicrobiales bacterium (assembly GCA_028290085.1). Lineage (GTDB taxonomy): Bacteria > Pseudomonadota > Alphaproteobacteria > Rhizobiales > Beijerinckiaceae > Terripilifer. The sequence goes on along the minus strand of JAQGKN010000015.1, from coordinate 2,589 downwards.
TCAGCGCGCCGGTCTCGCGGTTCCACTCGTGAAAGAGCTTGATGATGCCCTCACAATGCAGGCTCTCGTCGCGGACCGACCAGGTGACGATCTGACCCATGCCGTTCATCTTGTTGTGTCGGGGAAAGTTGAGCAGCATTGCGAAACTCGCAAACAGCGCCATGCCTTCCGTGAACGCGCCGAACATGGCGAGCGTGCGGGCCACGTCGCCCACTGTGTCGACGCCGAAGGCATGCATGTAGTCAGCCTTGGCGCGCATTGCGTCATAGTCGCGGAATGCCTCGAACTCCTCCTTCGGCATGCCGAGCGTATTCAGAAGTAGCGCGTAAGCGTCGATGTGCACCGTCTCCATGTTGGAAAACGCCGCCATCATCATCTGCAATTCCAGCGGCTGGAAAATCGGAATGTAGCGCTTGAGGTAATTGTCTCCGACTTCCACGTCAGATTGGGTGAAGAAGCGGAAAATCTGGGTGAGCAGGCTGCGATCAGCCTCGGTCACACGGTCCGACGCCCAGTCCTTCACGTCGGCGCCGAGCGGCACCTCTTCGCCCATCCAGTGAGTCTGCTGCTGGCGCTTCCAGAACTCATAGGCCCAGGGATAGCGTTCCACGTTATAGCTGCCCGAAGAGGTCAGTAGGCCGACCTGGCCTGTGCCGATGAGTGTCCGGGGATCGATATGCGATAGGTTCACTGACATGCGAGGCACTCCTCATAGTCGGTTCGTGTCTGCGCATACGCGGTCTCGTTTCTCGCCTCGACGCCGGCGTAACCCGCGCGGCTCAGCGACTTTGAGCGGCAGTAGTAGAGGCTCTTGAGACCTTTCTTCCAAGCGGTCCAGTGCAGCATATGAAGATCCCATTTGTCGATATCGGCGGGCAGATAGAGATTGATCGACTGGCTCTGGCAGATGTAGGGCGCGCGATCGGCGGCCAATTCGATGATCCACCGGGGGTCGATTTCGAAAGCCGTGCGGAAGATTGTCTTCTCGTCCTCGCTGAGCACGTCGAGATGCTGTACCGAGCCTTCCTGCGCGATGATGCTCTGCCAGATATCGGGCGTGTCGGCGCTGCGCTCCGCAAGAAGTTCGGCGAGATGCGGATTGCGCACGATGTAGGAGCCCGACAGCGTTTTGTGGTTGTAGATGTTGGCAGGTATCGGCTCGATACAGGCACTCGTTCCGCCGCAAATAATGCTGATGGAAGCCGTTGGCGCGATCGAGATCTTGTGGCTGAAGCGTGCGTTGACCCCGCGTTCGGCTGCGTCGGGGCAAGGCCCGCGCTCATGCGCGAGCTGCACGGAAAAGGCATCCGCCTCACGGCGGATCTGCTTGAAGATGCGCATATTCCACGATTTCGAGAGCGCGCTCTCCATCGGGATGCGTCGTGCCTGAAGGAACGAATGGAACCCCATGATACCAAGCCCGACCGAGCGCTCGCGCATCGCCGAATATTTGGCGCGCGCCATACTGTCGGGCGCCGTCTCGATGAACGAGGTCAGCACGTTGTCGAGGAAACGCAATACATCCGGGATCAGACTAGGATTGTCGTGCCACGCATCCCAAGTCTCGAGATTGAGCGAGGCGAGACAGCAAACCGCCGTGCGCTCCTTGCCGAGGTGATCGACGCCCGTGGTAAGTGTGATCTCGCTGCACAGGTTCGATGTCGATACCGACAAACCGAGATCGCGCTGATGGCGCGCCAACGTCCGATTCACGGTGTCAATGTAGAGCAGATAGGGCTCGCCCGTCTGCACGCGCGTTTCCAGAATGCGTTGCCAGAGCTGCCGCGCGTCCACGCGGCGCAGGACCTCGTTTATCTTCGGGCTTCGCAATCCAAAACTCTCGCCCGCCTGGACTGCGCGCATGAATTCGTCGGTGACATTAATGCCGTGATGAAGGTTCAGGCCCTTGCGATTGAAATCGCCGGAAGCCTTGCGGATCTCCAGGAATTCTTCGATCTCCGGATGATGAATGTCGAGATAGACCGCAGCGGACCCGCGTCGCAGCGAGCCCTGACTGATGGCGAGCGTGAGCCCGTCCATCACATGAATGAAGGGGATGATTCCCGAGGTTTCGCCCGCACCCTTCACTGGCTCACCGATGGAGCGGACTTGCCCCCAGTAGGTGCCGATGCCGCCACCATTCGAGGCGAGCGCGACGTTTTCGTTCCAGGTCTCGACGATGCTGTCGAGCGAATCCGAGACGGAATTCAGAAAACATGAGATCGGTAGGCCGCGCTCGGTACCACCATTCGAGAGGATGGGCGTCGATGGCATGAACCATAACCGCGACATCGCATCGTAAAGTCGCTGCGCATGCGCAGCATTATCCGCATAGGCGCAGGACACACGCGCGAACATGTCCTGGCTGGTCTCGCCCTCCAGAAGGTAGCGATCCTCGAGTGTCGCACGGCCGAACGGCGTGAGGAGCGCGTCGCGCGATCGGTCGAGACGGATATCGGATGGCGTCGTTTTCGACACCGCCTTGGCGACGGGCCCGAAGCGTAGGACCTCGGCGGGTCCGTGGACAGGTTGCAGATGACCATTACGGTCGAAATCATGGGCCAGTGACATGCGTTACCCCGCTCGCGA
>JAQGKN010000248.1 GCA_028290085.1 Hyphomicrobiales bacterium | reverse complement strand
AACGCGCAAAGAAGTTGACCACCGGACAACAAGCCGCACCCTGACTGTGCGATGGACGCAGACGCGTTCAAGCACGGCGTTGCCGCGTGCCCGGCATCTGCAGATCAAGCTCGGCCTGAGACTGCGCCAGGCGCACATAGATTGTGGCCTCATGGCGCTGGTGCTCGATGAGACCTGCCGCACGCAGACTTTCCAAGGTCGCATCCGTAATCCGCTCGCGCATGTAATGCCCGTCCGGATGACGCTTCCAGGCTTTGGCCGGCAAGGTCGAGTGAAGCCCGAGCTTGCGCGAGCGCGTGACAGTATAGCCCTGTTGCAGAAGCTGAATGACCCGTTCCTGGGCCGGTGTAAGGGTATCGCCGGTCATGCATGATCCTCCGGTGTCACCATGTGAATCCGAAAGCCGCGCCAAGGTTCCGCTAAACTGCGCGGCGCGCAGGCTTCATCTTGCACCCCGGCGCGCATTCATGTCACGATCATGCGCGCAGCCGTGCGCTGCCACGCACTGGAAAACAGCGACAAACAAAAGCAGGCGCCGGAAAACGGATGCCGGGGGAGGATTGCATGAAGGGAAGACTCGCGCTGCTCGCAGCCGGTGTCGCCGCATGGTTCGCGCTCGCAGGCGCTCAGCAGACCAGCGCACAGACCGCCGACCAGTTTTACAAGGGCCGTCAGGTCACAATGCTCGTCTATACGGCGGCGGGCTCGACCTACGACATTTACGCGCGTGTTCTCGCCCGCCACATGGGCAGTCACATTCCCAGCGAGCCCAATTTTATCGTCCAGAACATGCCCGGCGCCGGCGGCCTGAAGGCTGTGGATTACCTCTATAATATCGCGCCCAAGGACGGCACAGTCATCGGCACGATCGGTCGTGGCCTGCCCTTCGAGCCCATGCTCGGGCGCACCGACGTGAATTTCGACCCCTATAAATTCACCTGGCTCGGCAGCATGAACCGCGAGTTCAGCCTCGCGATTTCCTGGCACACGTCCAAGGTGAAGACGCTCGACGATCTAATGAAGCAGGAACTGCTCATTCCCGGCACCGGCGCGGGCGCGGACTCGCAGATCATTCCACTTGCCATCAACAATCTGGTCGGCACGAAATTCAAGATCATCAACGGCTACGTCAACACGACGGAGGCGGCGCTCGCCATGGAGCGCGGCGAACTCGACGGCGTCGGCTATTGGTCGTGGAGCTCGATCCTGTCCCTGCACCCAGATTGGGTGAAGGACAAGAAGATCAATCTCCTCTTCCATACGGGCATGGCACCCAGCCCCGATCTCCCCGGTGTCCCCATGATCCGCGAACGGGCCAAGACCGCGCTCGATGGCAAGGCCCTCGACTTTCTGCTGGCGCGTGAGATCATCGGGCGGCCGTTTGTCGCCCCTCCCTCGCTGCCACCCGATCGTGCCAAGATCTTGCGCGATGCCTTCGCCGAGACCATGAAGGACCCTGCCTTCCTGAAGGACGCCGAGAAGACCGGCATTGACGTCGAACTCGTGACGGCCGACGAGGTCGATGCGCTTCTGAAAAAGGCGGGTGCCGCCCCCGCCGAGGTAACGGACCGTGTGAAGGCCCTGCTGGGCCGCTGACTTATTTCAAACTGCGTGCCGGACAATTCCGGCACGCGCAACCAAGGCCGGCGAAGACCGGCCGGAGGAACCAGAAGATGACTATGAAATTCGGTCTCTACGCGCCCATCCCGATGGCCGCTGTCGGCTCTCCCGAAATTTCGAAAGCCGTGGCGGAATCGCTCCAGCCGTTGCCGCCGGGCGCGACCGATGCGCAATTCGATCTCGGCGTGGAGTTGCTGCTCGCCGCCGATGAAGTCGGCTTCGACCTTGCCCTGTTCGCAGAGCGCCATCTGGGCCACGATATGTCCGGATGGGTCAATGCCAGCGCGATTGCCTCGCGGCTGAAGCACATCCGCGCGTTGGTCGCGGTGCATCCGGGACTCTGGGATCCGGTGATGATCGCCAAGATGGCGGCCTCGCTCGATCGCATCGTGCCGGGCCGCATGGCCATCAACGTCGTCAACGGCTGGTTCGACCAGGAATTCGAAATGTTCGGCGGCAAGGTGCTGCAGGGCGAGGCGCGCTATCGCCGCACCATCGAATTCATCGAGATCATGCGCGGCCTCTGGCGCGAGGAGACTTTCTCGTTCATCGGCGAGCATTATCACGTCGACAAGGGCCAGCTGCTGCTGAAGCCCGCTTCACCGACGCCGCCGGAAATCTTCTCCGTCAGCACGAGCGATCGCGGCCGTGATTTCATCGCCGAGACCTGCGACTGGTGGTTCGTGGAATTCCCCAAGGAAGCCGAATCGACCGAAGAAGTGATGCGCGCGCTGGAGGCTTCTATCGCCGACATGAACAAGCGCACCGCGGCCCTCGGGCGCAAGGTCCATTACGCGCTGAACCCCTTCCTCGCGCTGGGCACGAGCGCCGAAGCGGCCTTTGACGCGACAATCAAGCAGATCTTCGCCTTTGACGCCGACGCCGATCCGCGCAAGATCGAACGTCGCATGATCCCTGCGACCCGGGCCGGCTGTATCGGCCGCCCCGAGGATGTACGCGCGCAGGTCAATCGCTTCGAGGACATGGGCTTCGAGCTTTTGCTGCTGAAGCTCATACCCTCGGTCGAAAACATCCGCGCCATAGGCGCGGACGTCATCGCGCCTCTGCGCGCGGGCTGATCAGCGGCGGCTGTGACGGGGCGGCGCGCCGGGTTCGAGCGTGATCGCCCCGACGCCCGCTGCCAGATCGACGCCGGTCTGCGCCTGAATGGACAGCGGCTGCAGCGTGAAGCTGC
>JAQGKN010000615.1 GCA_028290085.1 Hyphomicrobiales bacterium | reverse complement strand
TCTCGGCCTTTGGCGCTTCACGGGCCTGGCCGGTGCCGCACTAAGCCCGCTGATCTTCGCGGCGCTCTCTGACCATGTGGGCTACACGTCGTCCTTTCTCTTCACGGCGCTCTCCGCTGCGGCCGTGGCAACCTTGCTCATCTTCGGCGTTCCGGAGACGAAAGCCGACAGGTGAATCTGGCGGCGCAATTCGGCTTTGCAGAGTTTTTACAGCGTTGGGCGGGGCCGTGGGGCCTGGGGCGGCCGCGCAGGTCCCAAGTCGGATAAGTCAACGATCGATGAAGCGCGGAACCGACCCTTAGCCGACTTCCGCGTTTAAAAAACACGACGCATGGACGTTCAATGCACGGCTTCCTAACGAGACGATTGATATCGTCAGGGAGGACCCAAGCTGAGCTCACCAGTCTCTTTCGATGTCCCCTTCTCCTTGGCTCACACTCCACTTTCCTGATGGCGTGCGTTCAACGAGAAGCGGCGTTCCGTATAGACCGGACAGACGTGCGGACGTCAGGAGCTGCGCCGCGCGTCCGACTACGAAGTCGTTCTTACTGAGAACGGCGACAATTGCATCGAAGGACAGCGCCTGTTCCGGCTCGTGCGTCGAAACGAGAACCGCAAAACCATCCGCCGCGAGTTTGCGAATCCGGTCGAGCACCATGATGCGATTTCCAAGATCGAGGCTCGCTGTCGGTTCGTCCATGAAGATGACGCGCGCTCCCTGCGCAAGAGCGCGGGCGATGAGAACCAGTTGTAACTGGCCGCCGGATATACGGGACGTCTCGTGTTGGGCGAGACCGGCGATCCCCAAGGTCTCCAGAGCCGCCAAAGCCTGTTCATGGTCCCGTCGACTCGGTGCGCCGAAAGTACCGAGGTGGCTGGTCCGCCCCATGACGACGAGGTCGAGAACCTTGTAGGCGAATGCCGTGGGGCTCGCCTGGGGAACGTAGGACACGCGCTGGGCAAAGGCCCTGCGAGACAGCTGGCGCACGTCATCGCCCGAAAGACGGACGACGCCTCCCTTGGCGGGAATGAGGCCGAGCAGGGTCTTGAAGAGTGTCGTCTTGCCGACGCCATTGGGCCCAAGCAGAAACATGATGGACCCCGCGTCCAGCGACAGGCCGATACCCGACGCGAGAAGGCGGTCTCCGTAGCCAATTGAAAGATCCGTGGCGTCCAGCAATGTCACGGTACGATCCCCCGCCGTCCCCGTGCGAGAAGCCACACGAAGATCGGCCCGCCGATGAGGGCCGTCAGGACGCCGAGCGGGATCTCGATGCGCGCTGCAGAGCGCGCCAGCGTATCCACGGCGATCATGAAGGCGGCTCCGAGCAGGATCGAGGCCGGTAGTAGCCTGTCGAAGCGTGCGCCGACGAGGAGCCGCGCCATATGCGGTACCATCAACCCGACCCAGCCGATGACGCCGGAGATCGAGACGGCGCTTGCCGTGATCAACGTGGCCGCCGCGATCACGAGCATTCGCAGGCGACGAACATCGACCCCGAGCGCGCTGGCTTCGTCGTCGCCGAGCGACAGAATTCCAATGCGCCAGCGGAACAGGACCAGCGGCACAAGCCCGAGCAAGATCACCGGCACGCACGTCGCGAGATCGGCGCTTTTGATAGCTGCCAGGCTGCCAAGCAGCCAGAAGGTAATCGCTGGCAATTGCTCGTAAGGATCAGCCAAAACCTTGATCAGCGAAATGGCGGCACCCGCAAGCGCGCCGACCACGATTCCAGCCAGCACCAGCACGAGAATTTCTGAGCCGGAGCGAAGCGCACGCGCAAGGGCTGCGACGAGCAAAACGGTCAGCAAGCCGCCAACAAAACCGAGCCCTTGAATGGCCACGACCGGAAGGCCGAGGAGAATGCCTGCCACGGCCCCGAGACCAGCCCCTGTCGAGACACCGAGTATATCCGGCGAAACAAGCGGGTTTCTGAAGAGGCTTTGGTAGCAGGCTCCGGCTGCAGACAAAGCCGCGCCTACAAGGGCGGCTGCAAGGATGCGGGGAAGACGAATCTGAAACAGGACTGTCGAAATCGGGCCCGGCAGCGGCTCGTTCTCGAAACGTGCAATCAGTGCACGCACCACGTCGACCGGCGCGATGTGATAGGCGCCCACGCCTGACGCCATGACGATTGCAGCCAGTAAAACAAGGCTCAGAAGTACAAACACACCAGCGGCGTGGGAGCGCATCAGAAGCGCTCGTCGGCGAAGATCACTCGAAAATCGCCGTCCGATAAATCGACCTGATAAAACAAGTGGTAAAATGACCGCACTTCGTCGCGCAGGTTTCCCATTGCCTGCGCTGGATAGAGCACGTGCAACAGCCATGTCAGGCCGATAAGACGGTTCACGGAGGGCGGCGAGTCGATAAAGCCGAATGGTAGTCTGGGCGCGACGAAGACACGGCTCTGCGAGATTGCAGGAACCGATTGCCAGGTCTGACTCGAAAAGGCCGTGTCTCGAAAGGACTGCTCGAGACTGACGATCGTGTCCGGCGCCCAGGCGATGATTTGCTCGGGCGACACGTTGACGATGCCGGCTCGACCGCCCAGCCCTTCGACGACATTTACCGCGCCGACGCGCTCGATGATTTCGGTGTTCACCGAGCCGCGTGTCCCGGTCTCCAGACTGGACGCACCGCGCGCCAGATAAACCCTCGGCCGCTTGTCGGCAGGCACCGTGGCGACAACGGCCGCAACATGGGCGAATGTCGCCTCGGCATATTGTGCAAGCTCCTCGCCTCTTTCGTGGACGTCGAGGATGTCGCCGAGCAGCCGCAGCGTCGCCGGGGTATTTTCGAAACGGCCGTCGATCAGCAGATAGGGAATGCCGGTCTGGCTCTGCACGCGGTCGGCCAGTGATCGATAGGTGTCGTTGATCGTTCCGAAATCGATGATGAGATCCGGCTTGTCGGCAACGAGCAGCTCGAGATTGGTCGTATTGCCCCGCCCGGTAAGGCGGCCCGTCTCAGGCAGATTGCGGACGGACGGCAGGAGAAACGGCTTCTCGGCAGCGCTCGGCGGCCGCATCCAGCCGATCATCTTCTGCGGCGCGACGACATAAAGCAGTGTTGAGGCAGGTGGTCCGGCGGCAAAGACCCGCGTGACATGATCGGGAACCTCCACCGTACGTCCGGCCGAATCCGTGACGACCCTGGCAGCACAAGGGCCTGTCAACAGGAACAGGCCGAGTAGAACGCCCGCCAGGCAGCGAGGGTCAGGCATCAGGGCTCTCCGATATCCGCGTCGCCCGGCGTCGGTGGGGCGAGCGGGATGAACAATGTACGATCCGGCTTGATATCGACAAGGGGCGTGTCGTCGAGACAATCGAGGCCCCGAACCAGAAGCGTCGATCCCTCGATACCGATCAGATGAACGATGGATGTTCCAATGGGGTTCGGCCGCACGGGCTCTCTGAGAGCGAAGGTGCCGCGCGTCAGGCCGTTGTTCGCCGGGCTCTGGAGTGTGAGGTCACGGCGGGACCGATGCAGCCAGTAGAGGACTTCGAGACGCGCGAAATCAGAGACACCGTGGAGGCACTGGTCCCAAGGCTCGAACACCTCGATGCGGCAGACCGGGCCATCGGCCCGGCCCTGCCGCGGGCAGGTCATCCGCGTCAGCCACGGCGTGCGGATGCGGCCGACGAAAATCAGGCCTGCGTCGGTCGCATCGGGCCACTCAACGGCTCTTTCAGCCGGACGTATCTCGTCTTCGCGAACCATGATCCTATCCGTCGATAGCGACGAGAACGTCCGAGGCCTTAACGACGGCAGTCGCCTTCTGGCCCTTGGCAAGCTTCAGCTCGTCGACGGCTTCATTGGTGATCGAGGCCGTGACGATGGCGCCACCGATGTCGATCCGGACATGCGAGGTCGTCGCGCCCCGGACCACATCTACAATCGTACCTTTGAGCTGATTGCGTGCGCTGATCTTCATCATGTGAGCCTCCCGCATGTGACGTTCGCAAACTCGAACTATCTACAAGGCCCGAGTAGCGCTATATAGCTCAATTATATGACGTTGGCGAGCCGGCGACCGTCATGTCGGTGCCCTTGTTCGTCTGCCCGGTCCTGACCATGCCCCAGCGGGGACAGAAAACTGTTGCCGACCAGCGATATATATATGGCGGAATATAGCGACTCATCGGGAGGTGCACTTGAATCAGCTACCCTCATTTCACGGCAAGCTTCCGTCCCCGCTCGTGCGGAGTGCCTGGTTGACCGGTCATGAGCACTGCTGCCCGCCGGTGTCGCCGACCAACTTCTTGCCTGAACCCGATCGGCAGCGAACCAAGCTCTGGGACCTGCACGAAACACTTCATTGCTCGATCATCGGAACGTGCCTCACGTGCGCGGAACTGCGCAAAATCATCGTCAGAATTCAGGGCCCCGCTGCGGAGAAGTTTTCTGATCACGTCATCCATCGGGAAGGCGTCATTCTTGCCAATCAGGCAGGGGCCGGGCAAGCTGCTCAACAAAGCCCTCGACACCCAGCACGGGGACTGGATCAAGAAATTCTCCGGAGCGCAAAGCGCCACGGACGTCGCAACCCTATGGCGAGAAGCGCTGGCTCAAGGAGCGATCCCGGGCAGCTATTGGGCTCTGCTGACACATCCGGCAACGGATGCCGCACTGATCCGGAAGGCTTTCGGCGACGTCCATATGTTGTCGCATCTCGTCGGCGCGGCAAACCGCGCGGATATTCGGCGATTGACAGAGCTGAAAGACCAGATCGACGTCCTGACCGCGAAGGTCGAGCGTCAGGAAGCGCGGCTTCGCGACCTTTCCCTCGAACGCGACGAGAAGAACACGGCTCTCCAATCCCTGTTGAGCGAACGCGTCTCGACAGTCAGCGCGCCATTGGGAGCCGCCGAAGAAGCGGCCACCATCCGAGCCCTGCAAGATCTCATTCAGCGGATGCACGGCAAACTTGATCGGGAGACGTCCCGCCGAAAGAACCTCGAACAGCTCCAGCGGAACTGGCGCGAGGAAAAGCTCGCCCTGCTTGCGGAACGCGATCAGCTGTCGGAGGCGCATCAACGCGCGCTCGAAGAACTCACCGCCGTGGAAACCCTCCTCGTAGCGCCGGACGCTGGCGACGATCAGGCTGACGCGATGCCGACCATCGCGGGCCTCACAATTCTGTTTGTTGGTGGACGCACGCACGCTATCCCGAGCCTGCGTTCCCTTATCGAAGGATATGGAGCGTATTTCCTGCATCACGATGGCGGTCAGGCTGAGAATCTAAACCTTCTCCCGGGCCTGATCGGCCGGGCCGATCTCGTGCTCTTTCCAATCGATTGCATCAGCCACAATGCCGCGCTGATGCTCAAGCGCCTGTGCGGCCAGGGCGGCAAGACCTTCCTGCCCATGCCGAGAAGCGGTGTCGGAAGCGTGCTGCGCAGCCTGATCAGCTGGACAGCAATGGACGCCGATGTTCAAGGCCACGTATCGGCTGCCAACTGAACGACGGACGCCCCTTGAAAAGATCGGGCGCGCGCGTGATCCCCCTTGCCGGCAGGAGGCCACTCTGGGTAGAGGTGTCGCTTAAAGCGACTCTGAAATAGACGACAGATCCTGAGTTGTTCAGGATACCAGGCTTCTAAGGCGCTTGAATTTGGCGCGCATTTTCTGGCGTCTTATGTCGGTGCAGAACGCGGCCGCGATCTTATCCCCTTGGAAGACGTTGTGCGTCAGGTGGACTGCACGCGGGTGTAATCTGATCCTGGGTAAGTTACTGTCTCGATATCTGCTTTGTCCCCGATGACTTCCAATCAGTGCGGGGCAATCATGAACGTGAAGAAACTCTCTTATTTCTATGACTTCGTAACCTGTCCCATAGCAGCCTTAGGGGTCCTGTTCGTGACCCTGCACGCCACGGCGCCGATCCATCTCCCGGTCTTCGTCGCCGCAAATCTGGCGGGCCTCGTCGCCTGGACCCTGGTGGAATATTTAATGCACCGGTTCGTGTACCATCGCGCCCCTATTATCCGCGACTTGCACGAGGTTCACCATCTCCAGCCGCTCTCCTACGAAGGCACACCGCCCTTGCTCGGTGCCCTCTTAATTGGTCTTTTCGTTTATGCGCCGCTGTTGCCGTTTGGTTCGAATGTTGCCGGCGGAGCGACCGTCGGCATGCTTATCGGCTATGTGATCTATATGAGCGTCCATCACGCTTTACATCACTTGTCACCACGGCCCGGC
>JAQGKN010000613.1 GCA_028290085.1 Hyphomicrobiales bacterium | reverse complement strand
TCATTATGTGGAAGGCTGGGATCAGGCCGGCGATCCCGCGCTGCTGCACGCGCATTTCAAGGGGCAGGTGCCCTCGGTCCTGCGCATGCTGGAGAAGATCGACACGTGGAAAATGTGGGTTCTCTGCGATCGCGAGCCGGTGAAGAACTGGTCGCAGGGACGCGCCACTCTGATCGGCGATGCCGCTCATCCGATGCTGCAATATCTCGCGCAGGGCGCCTGCATGGCGCTGGAAGACGCGGTGTGCCTCGCCGACAAGGTGGCGGAAATTCCCGACGATCCGGCAAAGGCGTTTCTCGCCTATCAGGACGCGCGCTACCTGCGCACAGCACGCGTGCAATTGATGGCGCGTGTCTACGGCGAGTTTTATCACGCACGCGGACCGGCAGCGGAACTACGCGACCAGTTCCTGCGCGGCCGCACGCCGCAACAGTCTGTCGAGGGCATCGCCTGGTTGTACGGCGGCGGGTGAAGGCAACGTCGTCGTTGCGAGCAGAGCGTAGCGACGCGGCAATCCAGAAGCCGCGAGATCGCACTGGATTGCTTCGCTTCGCTCGCAGTGACGGCAACGGAGTTGCGGTCTCGATTCTGACACTCCGTAAGCCATCACGCGGTGTGCCTCGCCGCTGATAGAACGCGCGTCATTGCGAGGAGCGTAGCGACGCGGCAATCCGGGAGTCGCGAGACCATACTGGATTGCTTCGCTTTGCTCGCAATGACGGCAACAGAATTACGTGCGCAATTCTGAAACACTTAACACTACATCGCCCCTCAAGCCTGCAACCCAGCCTTGATGCGCGACGGGATAAGCGGCATCTCGTGGAACCGCACGCCAGTCGCATCGCGCACGGCATTGCCGAGCGCCGCGCCGGTGGGCCCCTGCGACGCCTCGCCCGCGCCCAGGAAGGGCGCGCCCGGCCGTTCGATCAGCGCGGTGTCGATGGGCGGGATCTCGCTGAAAGTCAGGATCGGATAGGACACCCAATCCTCGCTGCGCACGCCGTTGGGATCGAAGCGCACAGCCTCTTTCAGCGTCCACGACATCGACTGAATCATGCCGCCTTCGAGCTGATTGCGCACGCCATCATGCGAAACGATTTCACCCGCATCGCTGGCCGATGAAATGCGCAGCACGCGGATGGCGCCCGATGCGCGGTCGACCTCCACTTCCATTGCCACCGCCGTATAGGTCGCAAGGTTCTTGTAACGGGCGAAGGCGATGCCCCGACCGCGACCCGGCCCCGCCTTCCACTTCGACCAGCCGAACATGTCGGCGGTCTTCTGCAGAACCTCGCGCGCGCGCGGGTCCTTCAGATAACGCAGGCGGTATTCCAGCGGATCGGCGTTGGCGCGCCGCGCGAGATCATCGATGAAACTCTCGATGGCGAACACATTCGCATAGGCACCAAGGCCACGCGTGGAGGAGGCACGCGCCGCGAAATTGGTCACGAAATGGGTGCGCACATGCTGGCCCGGGAATTCGTAGAGCGCGATTCCGTTACGGTCCGCCGCGTAGTTCGGCGCGCCGCCATTGACGGGCGTCGGCAAGGCAAATGGCTTTTCCAGCATTTGCCCGGCGAGCAGATTGCCCGCCTTCTTGCCTGGCCGCGTGCCGTGCGAAGTCGACCAGATGGTGACGTCCCAGTCGAGCACATCACCCTTCGCATCGACAGCCGCCTTGGTGCGGATGATCATGGCCGAACCGTAAGGCTCCCACTTGTGCTCGTCGTGACGCGACCACTGAATGCGGATCGGGCGGCCCGGCATGGCGCGCGCGAGCAGCGCGGCATCGGCCGCCACATCGTCGGCGCCATTGTGCCCATAGCAGCCCGCACCCTGCTTGTGCTCGCATTGCACTTTCGCGACCGGCACGCCGAGCATGTCGGCGATGGCGGCTGCGGTCTCGAAGACCGACTGGCTGTGCGTCTGGATCAGCATCACGCCGTCATCGCCCAATGTGGCTATGGCGGTCGACGGGCCAATGGTGCCGTGCATGTGGTAGGGGCGGCGGAATTCGGCCTCGATGGTCGCTGCCGTATTCGCGGCCGCTGCCGGATTGGCGGTGTCCTTGATGACGATGTCCTTGGCCGGCTGCTTCTTCAGCCAGTCAAAGACGGTGTCCTGCGTCGGCCCGTCCTGCGGTGCGCTCCAGCGCGCGGCACGGCGCAGGGCTTCTGCGGCATCGATGGCCTGCTCCTCGCGCTCGGCGATCACGCCGAGGAACGATCCGTCTCGCACGATCTTCACGACGCCCGGCATCTTGGACACGTCGCCCTCGATGGAGGTGAGGCGCGCCGTGTAGGACGGCGGCCGCACGATGCGCCCATGCAGCATGCCTTCCGGGCGCAGATCCTGAATGTATATGAGCGAGCCTGTCGCCATGGAGGGAATGTCGATGCGTTGAACCGGTTTGCCGATATAGCGCCGCGCGTCAGGCGCCTTTTGCTTGGCGAGGCCCGTGGCTTCGAGTTCGGCGGTATCGCCGCTGATCAGATCCCAATAGGTCGTGTGCGCGCCGTTGGCGCCCGTGATCGCACCGTCGGTCACCTTCAGCGTGGCAGCATCCGCGCCGAGTTTCGCAGCCGCGAGGCCCACCAGATGCTGCCGCAATTCAGCAGCAGCCTGTCGCACGGCGACGCCGCCATAGGTCATGGACATGGAGCCTGCGGTAACGCCCTCGTCGGGCACCACGCGCGTATCGCCAGAGGTGATGACAAGGCGCTTGATGTCGATGTCGAGTTCGTCCGCGGCGAGCTGCGCGTAAGCGGTGAGAATGCCTTGGCCGAGTTCCACCTTGCCGACGAGCAGGCGCACTTTGCCGTCGGCTTCGAGCCGCAGCCAGGACGAGAGTTTCGGATAGGTCTTCAGGTCGCCCGGCAGCACGGGCTTGCTTGATGCGGGCGCATCTTCCGCGAAAGCAGGGGTGGCCAAGCTGAAGGCGATGGCGAGCGAGCCGCCGGTCTTGAGAAGGTCGCGACGAGTGGTTTCCAGCGTCATGGCTCAGGCCTCCCGCGAGGCGCGCATCACGGCGCGAACAATACGATTGTGGACGCCGCAGCGGCAGAGATTGCCGTCGAGCGCGAGCCGCACTTCCCCTTCGGTCGGGTGCGGATGGGCGGTGAGCAGAGCCTGCGCGCGCATGATCATGCCGTTCATGCAATAGCCGCACTGGGCCGCCTGTTCGTCGATGAACGCCTGCTGGAGGCGGCTCGGCTTGTCGATGGGTCCCAGGCCCTCCAGCGTGGTGATCTCCTGTCCCGCGACCGAGCCGACGGTGGTCACGCAGGAGCGCACGGGCTGGCCGTCGATCAACACGGTGCACGACCCGCATTGCGAGAGGCCGCAGCCGTATTTGGGTCCGTTCAGCTGAAGATCATTGCGCAGCGCGTAGAGGAGGGGTGCGTCCTCCGCCGCCGCAACCTCATGGGCGCGACCGTTGACCTTGAGCACAGGCATTTCCCACCTCGATATGTTCCTGAGAGATTCCTTGCGGGCATCTTTGGGGCCGCCGCAACACTCTTCTAACGCCGACTCTGGGAAGTGGTCGCAGCTTTGTCAATTCGCCAGCGAAGAAGTGAAGCCCCGAGCCATGCGGCCACCGGCAGACAGGGGACGTCCGGCACGCTATGACGCTTGATCGACGCCATGATGACGAGGACCAGCGGATGGATATCGACGGCAAGCCCCACCGCACGATCTGGACGAGCGCCCCTGGTACTGTCGACAT
>JAQGKN010000595.1 GCA_028290085.1 Hyphomicrobiales bacterium | reverse complement strand
AATCGGCACCCCAGGCGCGGGCTTCATAGACCTGGTAGGGATCATACATGAAATCTTTGCGCAGCACCGGAAGGCGCACGGCGGCGCGCGCCGCGATCAGGAATTCGGGCGCCCCCTGAAACGACGGTCCGTCGGTGAGAACTGAGAGACAGGCGGCGCCGCCCTTCTCGTAAGCACGCGCAAGAGCTGCGGGATCGAAATCCTCGCGGATCAGGCCTTTCGATGGGCTCGCCTTCTTGACCTCTGCAATCAGTGCGATCTGGTTGGCGCCGAGCTTCTCCTCAATGGCCTTCACGAAGCCGCGCGACGGTGTCTGCTCGTCGATGCGCCGCTCCAGCGCATGCAGTGGCATGCGGACCTTCGCCTCTGCGATCTCGGTGCGCTTGTAGGATTCGATGCGGCGTAAAATGTCGGACATGATTTACCCGCGGTTGGACGTGGCGACGAGCTTTTCGAGCGTGTGTTTCGCTTTGCCACTGTCGAGTGCTTTTCCCGCGAGCGCAACGCCAGAGCGCAGATCGTCGGCGCGTCCAGCCACGAGGAGCGCCGCGGCGGCATTGAACAAGGCGATGTCGCGATAGGCCGATTTCTGACCTTCCAGAACAGCGCGGAGCGCCGCCGCATTGAACGCGGGGTCGCCCCCCTTGAGATCGTCGTGCCTGGCGAATGGCAGGCCCGCATCTTCGGGCGTGACGGTGAAGCTGCGGATCTGGCCATGTTCCAATGCGACGACATGGGTCGCGCCCGTCGTCGTCATCTCGTCGAGTCCATCCGAGCCATGCACGAGCCAGACGCGCTCGGAACCCAGATTGCGCAGCACTTCCGCCATCGGCTGAAGCAGCGACAGCGAGAAAGCGCCGAGCAGCTGGCGTGTCACGCCAGCCGGGTTCGAAAGAGGCCCAAGAATGTTGAAGATCGTGCGCGTGCCGAGTTCGACGCGCACTGGGCCGACGTGGCGCATGGCCAGATGATGTGTCTGCGCCATCATGAAGCCGATGCCGGTCTCCGCGATACAGGCCTCGACTGCCGCAGGCGTCAGGCCGATGGCGACGCCGAGCGCGCCGAGCACATCGCTGGCGCCCGATTTCGAGGACGCCGCGCGATTGCCGTGCTTGGCGACGGGCACGCCGCAGGCCGCGACGATCAGCGAGGCAAGGGTTGAGACATTATAGGTGCCCGCACCATCACCGCCCGTGCCGACGATGTCGATGGCGTCGGCAGGTGCGCTCACGCGCGTCATTTTAGCGCGCATGGCGGTGACCGCGCCGGTGATCTCGTCGACCGTTTCGCCTCGCACGCGCAGCGCCATGAGGAATGCGCCCATCTGCGCCGGCGTCACTTCGCCCGACAGGATGTTGTCGAAGGCGAGTTCCGCCTCGGCCCGCGTCAGGCCCGAGCCTGTCGCGACTTTGCCGATGAGGGGTTTGAACGCATCCATGTCGGTCGTTTCCTGATTAAACGGGCTTGCGCCGGGACTGCTTGTTCCAGGCCTCGGCCAGATCGAGAAAATTCCTGAAGATCAGGTGCCCGTGCTCGGACATGATGCTCTCGGGATGAAACTGCACGCCATGGACGGGATGCGTCCGGTGCGACATGGCCATGATCAGCCCGTCAGTCTCGGCGGTGACGACGAGGTCTTCCGGCAGAGTGGCGCGGTCGACGACCAGCGAATGGTAACGTGTCGCCTGGAACGGGCCGTTGATGCCGCGAAAAAGCGTCTCGCCGCGATGCTGGATCTCGGACATTTTTCCATGCAGGGGCACGGGCGCCCGCACGACATTGCCGCCGTAGGAATCGCCGATGGCCTGATGCCCGAGGCAGACGCCGAAGATCGGCACGTTGCCCCCAGCTTGCGCGATCAGGTCGAGGCAGATGCCCGCCTCCTTCGGCGTGCAAGGTCCGGGAGAAAGGACGACGGCATCGGGGCCAGCCGCCAGCACGTCGGCGGCGCTCAGGGCGTCGTTGCGGCGCACGTCGACCTCAGCACCCAGCGAACCCAGATAGTGCACCAGGTTCCAGGTGAAACTGTCGTAATTGTCGATCAGCGTGACTTTGGACATCAGCTCCAGCGCCTCGATTGCGCTCTTGTGGGACGGCGCGTGCGCGAGGTCAAGCTGCGGGCCGCGCGGCTCATTGGCCGCGCTTTCCGCTGGTGGCGAAGCGCACGGCCTCTTCGGCCGCCCGGAACAGGGCCTTCGCCTTGTTCACGCATTCGCGGTTCTCGGAGGCCGGGTCGGAATCATAGACGATTCCAGCGCCCGCCTGCGCATGCATCAGCCCGTCCTTGATGACGGCGGTGCGCAGCACGATGCAGGTATCCATCTCGCCCGACGCACCGAAATAGCCAATGCAACCGCCATAAATGCCGCGCTTGTCGGCCTCGAGCTCGTCGATGACCTCCATGGCCCGCACCTTGGGCGCGCCCGACACGGTGCCAGCCGGAAAACCCGCGCAGAGCGCGTCGATGGCGTCATGGGCGGGACTGAGTCGTCCCTCGACGTTCGACACGATGTGCATGACGTGGCTGTAGCGCTCGATGAAGAATTTCTCGGTCACCTCGACGGTGCCGATTTCCGCGACGCGGCCGACATCGTTGCGGCCGAGATCGAGCAGCATCAGGTGTTCGGCGCGTTCCTTCGGGTCGGCCAGAAGCTCGGCAGCGAGAGCCTCGTCCTCGGCCACCGTCTTGCCGCGCCAGCGGGTGCCCGCGATGGGGCGGATCGTGACCTTGCCGCGCTGGACGCGCACCAGAATTTCCGGGCTCGAGCAGACGATCTGGAAGCCACCAAAATCGAGATAGCAGAGGAACGGCGCCGGGTTCACGCGGCGCAGCGCCCGGTAGAGCGAGAAAGCCGGCAGCTCGAAAGGTGCTGTAAAACGCTGCGAGAGGACGACCTGAAAGATGTCGCCCGCGCGGATATAATCCTTGGCGCGCGCCACCATTTCGAGAAAGCGGGCTTCGCTCGTGTTGGACGTCGGCGCCTGGGCGAGCAGGTGCGGATCGGCGATCGGCGCCACGTGGTTGAGCGGGCTTTCGAGCACCGCGACCACGCTGTCGAGCCGCGACTGCGCCGCCTCGTAAGCCGCGCGGGACGAGACGCCGGCCTGCGGCCGCACGGGGGTCACGACGGTCAGCTCGTCGCGGACGGCGTCGAACACGACCATCAGCGTCGGCCGGATCATGACCGCTTCGGGCACGCCAATCGGATCGTCCTTGGCCGGCGCGAGGCGCTCCATCTGGCGAACCATGTCGTAGCCGAGATACCCGAAGACGCCCGCTGCCATGGGCGGAAGCTCAGCGCCTTCGACATCGGGCACCGCCGATTCGGCAATCAGCGCGCGCAAGACGTCGAGCGGTTTGCCGGGGCAGGGCTCGAAAACCAGCGGGTCGGTCAGCGCACGGCGATTGATCTCGCTCGAAGCCCCGCTCGCCCGCCAGATCAGGTCGGGGTCGAGCCCGATCATCGAATAGCGGCCGCGGGCGGCGCCACCCTCGACGGATTCGAGCAGGAACACGTTTCCAGCCCGGCCCGCCGACAGTTTCAGGAAGGCGGAGACAGGCGTTTCCAGATCGGAGATGAGCCGCGTCGAGACGAGCACCGGACGCCCGGCCTCATAGCCACGCGCGAAATCCTGAAGTGTGGGTTCGAACATGGTCGATGCTTCTAGTAGCCGTCGCCGCCGCCGCCGACAGCGAGGTTCAGCGCAGCCTGATTGATGCTGACGCCGAGATCGCTCTGCAGCTTGGCGAGATATTGATTGAGGATGTCGTCGCTATAGGCGGTGGAGAGTTGCGTCGACACTGCCTTGTACTCATCCGAATCCGGGTCGGTCGGAGGCACGATGCTGTCGTTGACCTTGAACACCACGCGCGTCGCGCCATCGCCCGCTGCTGAACCAGCCTTGCCGACCGAGGTGTTGAAGATCTGCGCCACGAGGCCAGCCGACAGGCCTTCCGCACCGCCGCGCTTGACCGCTGCGGACTGCTTGACCTCGAGATTGCCGTTCGCCGCGGCGACCGCCTCGATGGTCTGCCCGCCGTCGATGGTCTTCACGAGATCGCTGGCCTTGGCGGCAAGCTTGCGGCGCAACTCCTCATCGCGCCACCCGGTCGTGACCTGGTCCTTCACTTCGTCCAGCGTACGATCGTGGGCGGGGTCGATGCCCGCGATCTCAAACCAGACATAACCATTGTCTGGCGTCGAAATAAGCTCGTTGTCCACTCCGATGTCGGATGCGAATACGGCGCGAAGCACGGGCTCCTTGTCGATCATCGGCACATCCGCGCCGCTCTTGTCATGGCCCGTGGCATCGACGGCCTCGATGGTCTTGACCTCGAAGCCGGCTTTCTTGGCGGCTTCCGCAAGGGTGCGGCCCGAAGTGCGCTCGTCTTCAATGGCGTCGCGAACTTCCTGGACGCGGGTGCGCGCGGCTGCGACGGCGGCCTCCTGCTTCACTTGATCCGCGACGGCCTCATACGGCTGGACATTGCCGCCGGTGACGCTGACGACGCGAACGAGTGCCCAGCCAAAACGGCCCTTGATGGGGTCGCTGACCTGACCGGCGGGCGTCG
>JAQGKN010000546.1 GCA_028290085.1 Hyphomicrobiales bacterium | reverse complement strand
CGGCATCGGCATCGCGAGCTTCATCGAGGTGACCAACCCGAGTGCCGCATTCTATGGCATTGGCGGCGCCCGCATCTCCGCGCAGGATGGTGTCTCTGTGCGGCTCGACGCCACCGGCTCGGTCGTTTGCCACACCAGCATCACCGAGCAGGGGCAGGGATCCGAGGCCATCACCGCGCAAGTGGTGGCAACAGCGCTTGGCGTGCCCATGGAGCGCGTTCGCGTGGTCCTCGGCGACACCGACAACACGCCTTATGGCGGCGGCACATGGGCATCGCGCGCGGCGGGTATCGGCGGCGAGGCGGCATGGCAGGCGGGCAAGGCATTGCGCGCCAACGTGCTCGCCGTGGCAGCAACCATCCTGCAGGCGTCGCCCGAAAGGCTCGACATCGAAAACGGCGTCGTGGTGGAAGCCGATACGCGCCGCGAACGCATCGGCCTTGATGAGGTCGCGCGCATTGCCTACTTCCGGCCCGACACCCTGCCGCCTGACTTTCAGGCCGAGCTGGTGGCGGTTCGCCATTACGTGCCGCGCAAATATCCCTTCGCCTTCACCAACGGTGTGCAGGCCTCGTGGCTCGAAGTCGATATCGAGACCGGCTTCATTAAACTGCTGCGGCACTGGGTGGTCGAGGATTGCGGCACCATCCTGAACCCGCAGCTCGTCGATGAGCAGATTCGCGGCGGCGTAGTGCAGGGGCTCGGCGCCGCCCTGATGGAACATTGCCGCTACGTCGAACGCGGACAGTTGCTGAACGGCAATCTCGCCGATTACCTCGTGCCGATGGCCGCGGAAATGCCCGACATCGACATTGGCCACATCGTCTCGCCGACGCTCGAATCCGAGATAGGCGCAAAGGGCGCGGGCGAGGCTGGCACAGCGGGCGCCGCCGCCGCTGTCGCCAATGCGCTCAACGATGCGCTGTCGCCCTTCGGCGTCACAATCAGCGAAATTCCGATCACGCCGGAACTCGTGCTCAAAGCCCTGAAGCGTTTTTGACGGAGGAAGCAATGACCGATCGCATGACCATCAGCCGTCGCCGTCTATTGGGAACAGCGGGCGTGGCAGTTGCCATGTCGCCTTTCTCCATCAACATCGCGCGCGCGCAGGAGGCCAAGATCAAGATCGGGTTCCCCGTGCCGCTCACAGGCCCGTACGGCACCGAAGCGGAAGATCAGGTCCGCGCCGCGCAGGTTGCGATTGCTGAATTCAATGAGGCGGGCGGCCTCAACGGGCGTCTCGCCGAACTGCTCGTGCGCGATGACAAGCTGAACCCGGGCGAAGCGGCGACGCGCGCCATCGAACTGATCGAAAACGACAAGATCAACTTCATGGTCGGTAGCCTTTCCGCCGCCGTTCAGCTCGCGGTCAACAATGTCACCAAGCAGCGCAAGGTGATTTTCAATTCGATCAGCCAGTCGGACACCATCAACGAAGTCGCCGACTTCAGCCCCTACACATTCCACGAGGCGCTCAATCCGCACATGACAGCGGGCGCTGTTGGCCGTTACGCCTTTTCAAAGTTCGGCAAGAAGGTCGTGTTTCTCACCGCCGACTACGCTTACGGCACAGAGATGGTGACCGGCTTCCGTGAGGCTGGAAAAGCCTTCAACATCGAAGTGCTCGGGGACATTCGCCACCCAATCGGCGCCACGGACTTTTCGACGCTGCTGCCGCGCATCCAGGCCATGAAGCCGGACATCCTGTGCATCAGCAATTTCGGTCGCGACCAGCAAATTGCGCTGAAGCAGGCGACCGACTTCGGCATGAAGAAGCAGATGAAGATCATCGCGCCGATCCTGCTCTACACCGGCCGTCTCGCGGCGGGAGAGGCGGCCTTTGAAGGCGTCATCGGCGGCACGTCCTATTACTGGGGCATTGAAAACAAGATCGCATCGGCCAAGGCCTTCAACGACCGCTTCCGCAAGATGTTCGGCGGCAAGGTTCCCTCCGATTACGGCTCGCTCGCCTATGGCGGCGTGAAGACGCTGCTGATGGGTGCGAAAAACGCCGGTAGCGTCGATCCGGAGAAGGTGATCCCGGCGGTCGAAGCGCTCAAATACGATTACTACAAGGGCCCGCAATTCTACCGTAAGTGCGACCATCAATCGGTACAGTCGGTGTTCATCATCGAATCCAAGGCCGCGCCGAAGGACAATCCGGCCGATGTCTTCAACATTATCGCAACCGACGAGCCCGCCGAAGCTAATCTGCGCAGCTGCGAAGCGCTCGGCCACAAGGCGTAAGGCGGACACCTTCAGGCGCGCGCATGTGGCGCGCGCCCCTTCAGGGGAATTCGATGGCGGGACTATCGCTCGAACTGATCGGCCTTCAACTCTTCGCGGGGCTCGCGCTCGGCTCCGTCTACGTGCTGCTGGCCATCGGCCTGTCGCTGATCTTCGGCATGCTGACCGTGGTCAACTTCGCGCACGGCGCCTTCTTCATGCTGGGCGCCTATGTCGGCCTCTGGCTGCTGTCGATAGGTGTGAACTTCTGGATCTGTCTCGTCGCCGTGCCCCTGATCGTTGGCGGCTTCGGGCTCGCGGTTGAACGCGTGCTGATCCGCCCGCTGTACGGCCGGGGCATCGACTACCCGTTGCTGCTGACGTTCGGGCTCAGTTACATCATCATCGAACTCGTGCGGATCGTCTTCGGCAAGTCCGGCTATCCTGTCGACACGCCCGCGTTGTTGCAGGGCGCGGTCGACATCGGTGTCGGCTATTTCCCGCTCTATCGTCTCTTCGTCATGGCCGTGACGGGGGTGATCCTGATCGGTCTCTGGCTCTTCCTCGAGCGCACGAGTTACGGCCTCATCATCCGCGCCGGTGCGCGGGACCCGCAGATCGTGCGTGTGCTCGGCGTGAACATCGCGCGCGTGTGGTTGATGGTCTTCGGGCTCGGCTGCGGCATCGCCGGGCTCGGAGGGCTGCTGGCGGCGCCTTTGCAAGGCGTCATCCCGGAAATGGGCGGGCCGATACTGGCGGAGGCCTTCGTCGTCACGGTCGTCGGCGGCATGGGCTCGCTTCTGGGCGCGGTGCTGGCGGGCCTTCTGGTTGGCGTTGTCGTGAGCATCACCTCGCTCTTCGCTCCCGAAATGGCGAAGGTCGCGATCTTCGCCCTGATGGCCGTTGTCCTGTTGATCCGTCCGCAAGGCTTCTTTGGCCGCGCCGGCCTGATGAGCTAAGGCCGGCCATGACCTACACTGTGGAAAAGGCCGCTATGACGCGTTTGCCCAAGGACGGTTTGATGGATATGGCCTACCGCCACAGGGTGCTTCTGTCGGCGGTCTTCCTGCTGGTGTTTCCGTTGCTGGTGCCCTTCAAGGCGCTGGCGGTCAACATTTTGATCTACGGTCTCTACGCGCTCGGCTTCAATCTGCTGTTTGGCTATCTCGGCCTCCTGTCCTTCGGCCATTCCGCTCTGTTTGGGGCGGGCTCCTACGCCTGTGGAATCCTGCTCGTGCATTATGGCATGCCATGGTGGGCGGGCTTGCTGCTGGGCACGGTGGCTGGCGGCGCGATGGCCGGCATCATCGGCATGTTTGCGATCCGCACGTCCGGCATCTATTTCGCCATGGTGACGCTGGCGCTGTCGCAATGCGTCTACTACATCTTTTATCAGGCGACCGGACTAACGGGCGGTGAGAACGGCTTGCGAGGCGTCAACGTCAGCGACATCTCGATCTTTGGCCTTCACCTCTACTTCGTCGATCCGGTGACGCGATACTACGTTGTCGCGGCTTGCGTCATCCTCGCGCTCTTTTTTCTATCGCGGATTCTCGCTTCGCCCTTCGGGGCGGTCATCGAAGCAACACGCGAGAACGAAGCGCGCGCCAGGGCGTCAGGCTATGACGTGCGGCGCGTGCGGCTCGTGACCTTCATTCTGTCGGGCGGCTTTTGCGGTCTCGCGGGCGCGCTTCAGGCTATCCATCTCTCCATCGTGCCCATCGAAACCATGCATTACGAGACATCTGGCCTTGTCGTGATGATGGCGCTGCTCGGTGGCATGGGCACATTCTTCGGTCCCTTCATTGGCGCAGCGGTGTTCCTGTTGTT
Organism: Hyphomicrobiales bacterium; assembly: GCA_028290085.1. Lineage (GTDB taxonomy): Bacteria > Pseudomonadota > Alphaproteobacteria > Rhizobiales > Beijerinckiaceae > Terripilifer. The sequence goes on along the minus strand of JAQGKN010000546.1, from coordinate 8,290 downwards.
GGAAAACGTCGTCTCCTTGTGGACGGTGCATTGGCAACTCTTCGTCGGCGCAGTCTTCGTCCTCTGCGTCCTGTTCTTCCCGCGAGGAATCTGGGGCTCGGTTTTGCACTGGGTGAAAAAATGACGGTCGATGCCGACATCATCCTGCGAACGGAATCGGTGGGAAAGCGCTTCGGCGGCTTCACGGCACTGCGCGATATCACGGTCGATTTCCGCCGTGGTGCAATTACCTCGATCATTGGGCCCAACGGCGCCGGTAAAAGCACATATTTCAACCTGCTGTCCGGGGCCTTTCCGCCCTCGAGCGGCCGTGTGTTCTTCGAGGGGAGCGACGTCACGGGCACGCCGCAGCATCGCTTCGCCCACATGGGCATCGCCAAATCCTTCCAGATCACCAACGTCTTTCCGCAGTTGACCACGCACGAGAACATTCGCGTGGCCGCGCAGGCCCTGCAAACATGTTTCGACATGTGGCGCCCGCGAGCTGCCATGAAACAACTCAGCGAAGTTGCCGACGACCTGCTTGTTCTCGTTGGTCTCGACGACCGTCGCGACCGTATCGCGGGCACACTCGCGCATGGCGAACAACGCGCGCTCGAAATCGGCATGGCGCTGGCAAGCCGTCCGCGCCTGTTGCTGCTCGATGAACCCACCGCCGGGATGAGTCCCGAAGAGACGCGCATCATGATGGATCTCATCGTAAAACTCGCGAGTGAACGCACTGTCATTCTGGTTGAGCACAAGATGAAACTCGTCATGGGCATCAGCGACCGCCTTCTGGTCCTGCACCATGGCGAACTTCTGGCGGAAGGCACGCCCGATGAGATCCGCAGCAACGAACTCGTCAAACGCGTCTATCTCGGCAAGCGGGAACATTGAGCATGTTGCGCGTTCAAAACCTCAATGCATGGTACGGCGCGAGCCATGTGCTGCAAGACATCTGCCTTGATGTCGAGCAGGGCGAGATCGTCTGCCTAATCGGCCGCAATGGCGCTGGCAAGACGACGACGCTGAAATCCATCATGGGCCTGATCGAACGCACGTCCGGCAACGTCACGTTCCAGGGCAAGGAGCTGCTCGGGCATCCGGCGCATGAGCGCTTCGCATTGGGCCTCGCCTATATCCCCGAAGAGCGCCGCATCGTGTCGGGCCTGAGCGTGCGGGAGAACCTGCGACTTGGCCTTGTGTCGTCACCCAACCGCCGCCGCGAGGCCGAACTGATCGACCGGACCGCCACGATCTTTCCGCGTCTGGCTGAGCGTCTCGATCAGACCGCCATCACCATGTCGGGCGGCGAGCAGCAGATGCTGGCCATTGCGCGCGCCCTCATTTCAGATCCAAAACTGGTGATGCTCGACGAACCCTCCGAAGGCATCATGCCGGTGCTTGTCGATGAAATGTTCGAGCTGTTTCAAACCCTGAAAAAGGGCGGAACAACGATGCTGCTCGTCGAGCAGAACGTCGAACTCGCATTGGGCGTTGCGGATCGCGCCTATGTCGTCGATCAAGGCACTGTGGTGCATCATGCCAGCGCCGCCGATCTTCTCGCCGACGCCGACATTCAGGAACGCTATTGCTCTGTCTAGGCAGCGATCACGCGGCTGGGGCGCCCGGCTGCTTGAGCGGGTGCGATGTCGCAAAGGCATCTACCTTGCTGCAAGTGGCGCGCAGCGCTTCGAGATGCGGCGCGTCGTGCAGCGGCGCATGAAACAGCTGCGCTGCGACGAGATGGCTCATGATGCAGATATCAGCCAGTCCCGGCTCATTGCCCATGACGAAAGGCGACGGAGGCCTGCGCGCCAGCGCCTTTTCGAAACTCACCAGGCCGATCGAAAGCCAATGGCGCGCCCAGTCCTCGGACGCCTCGGCATTGGCGCCAAAGCGCTCTGCCAACTGCTTGCGCACGCGTGGGACGAGCAGGGGATGTGTATCTGCGATGGTGCCGAGCGCCAGCGCGCGAACATAGGCCCGGTCGGAAAGCAGTTCCGGCAGCAGAGCAGGCGTTGGATACCGCTCTTCCAGATATTCCATGATCGCGAGCGATTGTGTCAGCGTGAGATCGTTGTCCACGAGGCTCGGCACGGCATGCGCCTGATTGATCGCCGCATAGGCGGGTGCGAACTGTTCGCCGGTGAGCAGGTCGACAGATGTCTCCTCGAAAGCGATACCTTTCAGACGTAGCGCGACCCGAACACGATAGGTGGCGATGGACCGCCAAAACCCGAAGAGTTTCATTGTCATGGCACTTTCTCCGCTGATATTCCACGTGGACTCGACCGCCTGCGCGATTGCGCGTCAGGGGCAGCTGACCTAGACTTATAACGACTTTTTGTGCGGCTGCGCGTGCTCATGGGTCGTCGTGACGCGTGGCGGTTGCGGTAGAGCAAGGATACGCCGATGAGCATCAGTCGCCTTGACCACATTTCCGTGCGTACGCAAGATCTCGCCGCGACGCACGCGTTCTATGCCGATGTACTCGGCCTCACGGTCGGTCCGCGTCCCGACTTCCCCTTTCCAGGTGTCTGGCTGTATCAGGACAAGCAGGCCGTCGTGCATGTGATCGGCGTCGATCCCAATGATTCCTCCGGTCTGATGGATTATCTCGGCACGCGTAGCGGCGGCGAGGGCAGCGGCAACTTCGATCATGTCGCGTTTCTATGCAGCGATCTCGACGGAATGCGCAAAAAGTTCCAGGCGCGAAAGCTCGAGTTTCGTGAGCGCAAAGTGCCGAACATGGCATTGGACCAGATCTTCCTGACCGATCCGAACGGCATCACGGTGGAGCTCAATTTTCCGGCCTAGCTGGGGCTGGTCGGGACGTCAGTTATCGCGGGCGATGAATGCAACGACGACAAGTACGTTGCGGGTTGTTCGCGTCTAAGGGGAAACGCGCATGCTCAATCAAGGACGCGAATGCCAGGAGCATTCGGCGGATCAACGCGCCGGGCGGCTTGTTATTGCCACGGTCGCGACTCTGATGCTGGCACTATGCGCGGGATCGTCCACCGGGGCGAACGTTGCTCAGGCTCGGACACCCACGCCGGGGTTCTATGCGGGGAAGACGCTGCGTCTCGTGGTTGGTTACCCGCCGGGGAGTTCGTTCGACAATTATGCGCGGCTCGCGTCGCGCCATCTCGGGCGGCACATTCCCGGCAATCCCACAGTGGTCGTGTTCAACATGCCGGGCGCGGGCGGTTTGACGGCAACTGCCTACGCGGCGAAGGCGGCGCCAGCGGACGGTCTGACGCTCGCACTCATCAACCCGACCAACACGATCGAACCTCTGATCAATCCTGAACTCGCCAAGTTCGATGCCCGCGAGTTCAAGTGGATCGGCAGCATGAACACGGAGGTGAGCACCTGCGCCTTCTGGACCGACAAGGTCAAGACGCTCGATGATCTCAAGCGTGTACCGGTCACGGTTGGTGCAACGGGCTTGTTGTCGGGCTCGGCTGTCGCATCGAAAGTCGTGGAGAATATTCTCGGCCTGCACATGAAATTCGTGGTGGGATACCCCGGTTTGAACGAGGTCCGGCTCGCTGCTGAAAACAAGGAGGTCGATGGCTTCTGCGGTCTTCAGGTGTCCTTCATCAAAACGTCGCTCATGGACTCCTACAAATCCGGAGGCTTTCACGTGGTCTTGCAAACAGGCCTGGAAAAACATCCCGACTTGCCCTCGGACATCCCAAGCATCTTCGATCTAGCTCCCGATCAAGCCTCCCGGCAGATCTTGTCTCTGATTTTCGCGCTGTGGGCCTATGGCGCCCCCATCATGGCGCCCCCGAATACGCCTGAAGACCGTCTCGCAGTTCTTCGCCGCGCTTTCGACGAAATGGTCGTAGACCCCTTGTTTGTCGAGGACACGAAAAAATGTGAGGCTCGAAAGCCAGCCAATGAAATACGATCGTATCGCACCACTGGTCGCCGACGCCTACAGCACGCCGAAGGATGTCATCAAGCGGACGCAGGACATTCTCGGCATCGAGACCAGGTAGCACGCGCACATCGGAATTAACGCTCACAGCCATGAGTATTTTGTCGATGTTGAACGAATGAAAAGGCAATTTGCACCATGAAATTCGGCATTTTCGATCATCTCGATAATTCGGCGATGCCGATTCATCGTTTTTTCAACGACCGTCTGACGCTCATCGAACTCTATGATAAATGTGCGTTTCATTCCTATCATCTGGCTGAGCATCACGGCACCACGCTCGGCATGGCTCCATCTCCGAATGTCTTTTTGTCGGCTGTCGCGCAGCGAACAAAAATACTTCGGTTCGGACCAATGGTTTATGCGCTGCCGTTGTATCATCCCCTGCGACTAACCCAGGAAATCTGCATGCTGGATCAGCTGAGTGGGGGGCGTCTGGATATCGGCTTCGGCCGCGGGTCGTCACCGGTCGAAATCGCCTATTTCGGTGTCGACCCGAAAGAGACGGAAGCGATCTTCCAGCGCAATCTCCCGGCCGTACTCGATGCGCTCGAATCGGGCATCTTTGTTGCTGCGGAGCAGTCGCCGCCGTTCCAGCATATTCAATTAAAGGTGCGTGCCTTCCAGCGGCCGTCGCCCCCCGTCTGGTATGGCGTCCATACGCCTGAAAGTGCGGGACGCGCCGCACGTCGGGGCTGGCAGACGATCAATCTCGACACTGCCGAAGAAGCACGTGGATGCAACGAGGCCTATTTGCACGCGCTCCCGCAGGATGCATCGGCCAAAGAACATCTGATGGGCCTTGGTCGCTTCATCGTTGTTGCAAATTCCGACGACGAGGCGCGTGCTCTGGCAATCCGCGCTTACCCGCACTGGCACGAGAGTTTTACGCATCTCGCGCGAACGCTCGGGAGCACTGCGAAGCATCCCCGTCCCGCGACCTGGGGTGAGTTGGAGGGGCAGGGAAAGGGCATCGCCGGCTCGCCGGAAACCGTTGCGCGTCTCTGCGCGGAACAGCTCCACACATCGCAATGCAACTACCTTGTCGGCCAATTCGCCTTCGGCGACCTGAACCTCGAGGAGCTCACGCATTCTGTGCAATTATTCGCCGAGCACGTCATGCCACGATTGCGGGATGTCACCGGGAGCGCCCGGGCCGACGCGACGGTCTCCTGACGCGTCGGCTTATTTGCGAGCAAGCGAGAGCGCAACGTCCGCGATTTCTACTCCCGTTCGGGTACCGGCACGTTGAAGCCATTCAGCGTCACCGACACGAGGCCGTACAGGCCCACGAGATAGATGAGTTCGTTGGTCCCGTGCTGGCCGAAGGTCGCGATAGACAGGCGGTAGAGCGGCTCGGGCAGGGTGCCGCCACGGCTCAGAGCATAGGCCATGTCGAATGCTACGCTCTCGTCCTTGGCGAGGTCCGGCGGCTTCAGGTCAGCCACCATGGTCGCCAGCCGTTCGGCGGGCATGCCCTCGCGTTCTGCGACCGCGATATGCGCGTAAAGCTCGTAAGCGGCATCGAAGCGGGCGCCCACGACTAGAATTGCGATCTGTCGGACATGATCCGGCAGCGTTGCATTTTTCGTCATGGCCAGGGTGAGGTCCCAGATGGCTTTGCCGATGCCCGGTTCGTGCAGCCATGGGTTCCACGGACCCATCAGCGCGCCATCCTCACGCTCGACCTTGAAGGCGTTGAAGTTTGAGGCGATGCCCTTGCGCATGTCATCGTAGAGCGCGCGCTGTTCGGGCGAGAGATCGGCGGGAGGGATCAACGGCAGGCGCATGAGACGATCCTATGCTGGCAGGTGCGTGAGAGCCGCAACGATAGTCGGATATGCGAATGCCTCAACGGGGGAATGCGCACCCCGCCGTCAGCAGACGATATGTCGCTGGCCGACAATAGGATTTCACCGACTCGTGATTTTCGGCCACGTGGCTCGGCTGCAAATTTATCTTGCAATGCAAAAATTTGCGCTCATCCTCCGCGTCGTCGGCTCACAAAGCCGGCTGTCTCGATCAGACCCGACTGATGCCACGCCCGTGCAATGTCACGGACGACTCCATCCGGAGGTCGTGATGTGCAGATCGTCAGACGTCGTTTTCACCAGGAGCACTTCTCTTGAGCCGACAGCGCTCTCGCCGTTGGATGCGAGCACGTTGGCGCCGACGAAACGCGGGGGCTTTAGGACGGAATGTGACGATCCTGCGCATGTGAAATGGAGCGCGTAAAACATGCGCACTCCAAGCCTCCGACATCCTCAGACTTCGGAGAGACCGCATGAAACGCATGTACCTATTTGCTGCTGCCGCTATTGCGCTTTTGCCGACCGCTGCATCGGCGCAATGGCGCGACCTGAACAACGAGCCGACCTGTTTGGCATCGGGGTCCGGCATGGATCCGAGGTGCGTGGGAGACACCTTTGCCGGCACGTTCAGCGACTTCACTGCGGTACGCCGCTTGCCGCAGCCATATTTCAACCTGCGGACCGTGGGCCCGCAGCGCGCCCGGTGACAGCGTTAACCCATCGCCCGGAGGCTGGACAGCCTCCGGGAATGGGCCGTGACAGGGATGTCAGGCGATCGGTATGCTGCTCGACGTCGCGACTTTCCCAGCCTTTACGCGCTCCGAAAATTCCGTCGCGCGGCCCGCGGCCAGTTGAGCCGCTTGCGTGATCCAGCTCTTGCGATCGATGCGTCCGGGGAAGGCGAGATAAGAGCCGACCCATTTCACATTCTCGGATGACCACGCCGCGATCTGGTCGAAGTGCCAGACGCCCAGCGTGTTCAACCGTTCCTCGTTCTGCTTTCCGATGCCCTTGATGAGCTTCAGGTCGTCTGCCGCGCCTCGGGCAGATGCGAGGCCGAGCGGTCGCGCGCCGGCATGCGCGCTTTCGCCGTCGACCGCCGGTGCCAGCATGGGCAGACCTGCGCCCAGGCTTTCGGCGTTAGCCTCGCTGAGCGGTTCATCCGCGTGGTCATCGATAACGAGTGTCCCGGATCTAACCGCCGAGGAATGTTCGGTATCGAGCCCGGCGCCGAGCAACTTGGCTTGCCCGGGAAGCGCAGGTGATCGCCGACCCAATCTGCATTTTGCGGCGTCCAGGTGGCGATCTGGCCAGATTGAAAAATACCAAGATCGTTGCAGATCTTTTGGTTCCTGGGGCCGACGCCCCGGATCAGGGTGAGGTCATCAGGCGAGGGTGGCTGCGGCAGTGCCACCGGCCTGCCGGCGGTGTCTGTCGCGGAACCCGCCGAGCAGGCAGCCCAGGACGAATACCACCGAGAACAGGACCAATTCTTCGAACCAAAGGCCGAGCTTGCCCGGGAGGACGCGCACCAGGACGGCGAGAAGAACGACAAAAAAACCGAGCACTGCCCAGCGCAACCAGCGCGTGGCTTGAGGCCGCGCTTCATAGTACGTGAACCAGCCGGTGACGGCGCCCACGAGCCCGGCGAATACGAGCCAGCCCGTGATCTGGGAAAGGAGATAGATCATTGGCGTCAGCCTATTTCACGATGAATTCGATACGGCGGTTCTGCACCTTGCCTTCGGGCGTTTCGTTCGAGGCCAGGGGCTTTTGCTCCCCGTAGCCCCGAGCGGAAATCCGCGAAACGTCGATGCCTGCATCTGCCAGATAAGCCACGACTGCTTTCGCGCGGCGTTCCGACAATTCGAGATTCATTTCCGGTGCGCCGTCGCTGTCGGTGTGACCGGCAACCTCGATGGCAGCCTGCGGGCAGCGTTGTGCCGTGCCGGTGAGGGTGTCGAGAATGCTCTGCGAGGATTTCTGCAGGGTATCGCTGCCGGTTTCGAACAGGATCTTGCCTTTGGCAAGCAAGCCGTCGAACGCGGGCTGGCACGCAGCTGTTGGCAGGGCCGGTCCAGGCGGCTTCACGCCGACAACGACTTGGCCCTGAAAATTAGCGGGGAGGCCACCCAGAAACGCCAAGCGGATATCGGTTGCTGCCCTCCCATAAACAGCCTGTCCCTTCAAATCGACACTCCTGCCCGAAATGCTGAGCACGCCATCCGCAAGACGCCCCATGGCAGAGAATGCGCTCGTCACCGCATCGGCAAAGAACGACGGGGCGCCTGATCCGCGCCGGAGGCTATCGTCGATCTGTTCGTTGAAGAAAGCGGCCTGCGCAGCAGCAAGAAAGCTCGCATGGGTCTCGTCGTCGGGCACAAAACCGGAAAGGCGGACGATGCCGTCAGCCTTCTCGTTCTTGAAAAGATAGGGTGTAACCGGCAGATCCTTGACGTCGACGCCTGCAATGACGAAGCCCCGCGGCAGCTTGCTCTGGAGTGCGGCCTCGATGTCGTGCCCGATGAAGCCAGGCGCCTCGCCG
>JAQGKN010000481.1 GCA_028290085.1 Hyphomicrobiales bacterium | reverse complement strand
TGACGCCGCGCGGATGATCTCTTCCACCGCGCGGGTGGCGGCGGGATCGAGGTTGGCAGTGGGTTCGTCGAGCAGCAGCAATTCGGGATCGCGCGCCAGCGCACGCGCCAATGCGAGCCGCTGCTGTTCGCCGCCCGAAAGGCGCCGCGCAGACCGGCCTGCGAGGGGCAGAAGTCCCGCCTGTTCGAGCAACGCCTCGATGCGCGCGGGCCTTTGCGCGCGGGGCACGCCTGCCTGTTTCAGGGCATAGGCGACATTGCCCGCCACGCTCCGGCGCAGCATGACCGGGCGCTGGAACAGCATGGCACGGCGGCGCGGCGCGGGGTCTGTGCTCCCGCCCCAGCTCACCCGGCCGGTGTCGGGTTCCAGCAGCCCCATGGCGAGGCGCAGCAGCGTGCTCTTGCCCGAGCCGTTGGGCCCGACGATCAGCGTCGGCTCGCCCGGCAGGATCGTGAGGTCGATGCCGCGCAGGATAGTGGCCGAGCCGATGACAAGCCCTGCTTTCTCGAATGTCAGGGGGAGATCGCTCATCGTTCCGCGCATCTCAGCCCGCCTGCCATTCGGCCCAGGCGCGCAGACCCCAGGCGCTGGCGTTGAGGGTGAGCACCAGAGCCACAAGAATGAGGCCGAGACCCATGGCCAGCGGCAGATCGCCCTTGGATGTCTCGAGCGCGATGGCAGTGGTCATCGTGCGCGTGAAACCATTGATATTGCCGCCCACAATCATCACCGCGCCAACCTCCGCCGCCGCGCGGCCAAAGCCCGCCATCAGCGCGGTGAGAAGGCTTATGCGGGCGTCGAAGAGCAGTGTCGCGATGCGTGCCAGCGGGCGCACGCCCATGGCGTTCATCTCGTCGCGATATTCGAGCCAGAGATCTTCCACCGTCTGACGCGTGAGTGCGGCGATGATGGGCGTGATGAGGATGGCCTGGGCCACGATCATCGCGCCGGGTGTGAACAGCAGCCCCATGGAACCCAGCGGCCCGGACCGCGACAGCAGCAGGTAGACCGCAAGCCCGACAACCACCGGGGGCAGGCCCATGAACGCATTGACGACCACGATGAGGAGGCCACGGCCCGGAAAGCGGGTCAGCGCCAGCATTCCGCCGAGCGGCAGGCCCACGAGGGCCGCGAGCGCCACGGCCGACAGGCTGACAAATAGCGACAGGCGCACGATCGCATAGAGCGCCGGATCCCCCGTCACGACGAGCTGCCAGGCTCCTGCTCCATCCCACATGACGTTTCTCCTGTGGGTGATTTCTGCATTCGTTTCGGAAAAGTCAAATGGTTGAACTGGCGCAGACTGGCGCGTATAAATGCAGGATGGAATATCTGACGACAGCGGAAGCCGCCGATTATCTCCGCCTCGGGGAGCGCAAGCTTTATGAGCTGGTCTCGGAGGGGGCGATCCCATGCAGCAAGGTCACGGGCAAGTGGCTGTTTCCACGCCACGAACTTGACCGCTGGGTGATGTCGGGTCTGGCGGTACCTCACGGCATGCGTATACGCGAGGCGCCGCCCATCGTCGGGGGAAGTCAGGATGGCCTGCTCGAATGGGCGTTGCGCGAATCGAGCTCAGGCCTCGCCTCTTTGCCAGAGGGAACCGAGGCCGGGGTCGAGCGGCTGCTGCGCGGCGAGGTCATCGCGGCGGCGATTCATTATCATTCGGCGCGAGACGAGGATGCGAATCCGGTGGCCGTCCGGCGCCTCGCGGGGCTGCATGACGGCGTGCTCGCGGGCTTCGTGCGACGCGAACAGGGGCTGCTTCTGCCGCGCGGCAATGCCCTGAAGATCGAGGCCTTCGCGGACGTGCTGACAAGCCGCGCACGCATGGCGGTCAGGCAAAAGGGCGCTGGCGCGCAGATGCTGCTGGACGTGCTGCTCGAACGCGCGGGCGCGAGCCACAACGATCTCAACCGGCTCGATCCACCCTGCCTCACGGGCCCGGATCTCGCAGCGGCGGTTGCTTCGGGCGCCGCCGATTGCGGCATTGCCACGCGCAGTGCGGCACGCTCGGTTGGCCTCGATTTCGTGCCGCTGGTCTGGGAGCATTTCGATCTGCTGATGCGGCAGAGCGATTATTTCAGGCCGCCCTTGCAGGCGCTTCTGCGACTGCTGCCCGATGGGCGCCTGGCACGCAGGGCCGCCGATCTGACCGGCTATGACGTTTCGCTCGCCGGTCAGATCCGTTTTGCACCCTGAGGCTTAGACGAGCTCTTCTAACTCGCCCATCTTGCCGCGACGGAAATCGTCGATGGCTTCGCGAATTTCGGCCTCGGTGTTCATGACGAACGGGCCGTAATGCGCGATCGGCTCGGCGAGCGGACGCCCGGAGAGCACCAGCAGCTTCGTGTCTGCGGAAGCCTGCAGCACGATGTTGTCGCCGGTTTGGCTGAACGTCAGCAAGCCGGTGCCCGTGGCTTTGTCGGCACCGACGCGAATGTCGCCGGAGAGAAGCGCGACGAGCACGTTGTCGCCCTGCGCGATGGCGAGATCGAGTTCGGCGCCGGCCTTCAGGTTCACGTCCCAGACGCTCAGCGGCGTGAAGGTCTTGGCCGGTCCCTGCGTCGTGCCGTAGGCGCCTGCGACGACGCGCAGCGTGCCTTTGCCACCGGCGATTTCCACCGTCGGAATCGTGTCTGCAAGAACTGTCTGGTAACGCGGTTCCACCTTCTTGTCGCGTGCCGGGAGATTGACCCAGAGTTGCGCCATCGAGGCGCTTCCGCCACGCGCCGCGTGTTCGCGCGAGTGAAACTCCTCATGCAGCACGCCGGAACCGGCCGTCATCCATTGCACATCGCCGGCGCCGATCTTGCCCGCATTGCCAGCGGAGTCGCGGTGCTCCAGCTCGCCTTCATTGACGATGGTCACCGTCTCGAAGCCGCGATGGGGTTTAGGACCAACGCCGGGTGGCTTGTCGCTGGGCTTGAACTGATGCGGGGCATCGTAGTCGAGCTTCTGGAAGGGGCTGACCTCCTGCCCGAAGGCGAGGGAGGCGAAGAGCGCCTGCACGAGAAAGCCATCTCCAACCCAATGAGCCGGAGGGCTTGCGTGAATGGCAGTCAGAGCTTTCTGGCTCATGATGTTCCCTTTCAACCAGCGGCCTTACAAGGCCGCTTGATCACTCACCGTCGACACTGAGCGGGCCAGGACCGGCGGCGGCAAAATAGAGGAAGACGAAACAGAAGAGAATGGCGGCGTCGCCCCCGTTGAGCGCGGGGAAGAAGCCTCGCGAGGCATGCGCCATGAAATAGGCCACGGCCATCATACCCGAGAGAATAAAGGCCACCGGGCGCGTGAACAGCCCGATGACGATCAGCAGGCCACCCACCATTTCAAGCACCCCGGCGAGGCCCATGAACGACACGAGCTGCAAGCCGTCGTAATGAGCATCATGCGGAAAGCCGAGAAGCTTCGACGTTCCGTGCTCGAGGTAGAGAAGCCCCGCCACGACGCGGAGAGCTGCATGCAGCCAGGGCGTGAGAGATGCGGGGAGGATGGTGATCCTGGACATGGCGAGGACCTGCTGACTGGATTTCGACTCAGACGAAACGCGCGATTTCGTCAAAGGTCAGACGCGGTGAGCGCGCGAAAATCTTGCTGGCGTCGCCATAGCCGATGTTCACCAGCACGTTCGAGTGGATCTTGGTGCCGGCGAAAAACTCAGCGTCAGCGGCATCGGCATTGAAGCCGGTCATCGGGCCAGTATCCAGCCCCAGCGAGCGCAGGGCGAGGATGAAATAAGCGACTTGCAGCGTGCCGTTCTTATAGGCCGTATCATTGGCGAAGGCCTCGTTGCCGACGAACCAGGCGCGGGCATCGGCATGCGGGAAGAGCTTGGGCAGAAACTCATAGAACTCGCGGTCGTAGCCGAGCAGAGCAGTCACCGGAGCGGCCATGGTCTTCTCGACATTGCCGGGCGAAAGGGTTGCCTTGAGGCGTTCCTTGGCCTCGGGCGAGCGGATAAATACGATGCGCACGGGCGAATTGTTGGCGCTGGTCGGGGCCATCTTCATGAGGTCGACGGCCTCACGCAGCAGCGTCTCGGAGACGGGCTTGTCGAGCCATCCGTTGTGCGTGCGTGCTTCGCGGAAGATCAGGTCGAGGCCGGCGTCGTCGAGGTGGGTCAGCTGGGCGGGGTTGTGCGTCATGGGAATTGCCTCTCAATGAAACTTCGATGGTCCACAAATGGGCCCAACGATGCATCATAACAATTGGCAAAAAACCGATGGTTTCCATCGTAACAGGTGATGGATGATTGAAAACCTCACGCTTGACCAGCTCCGCATTTTTCTCGCTGTGGCGGAGACGGGCAGCTTTTCAGCTGCGGCCCGACGACTCGGGCGCGTCCAGTCTGCCGTGAGCCAGTCCATGCAGGGGCTCGAGGCTGTTCTGGGAACACCGGTTTTCGACCGGACCGGGAAGACGCCCCGCCTGAACGAAGCCGGCAAAGCCATATCTGGCGATGCCCGGCGCTTAGTCGAGGGTGCCCGCGTCTTAAAGGCGCGGGTCGCCGACATGGCGAATGGAGTCGAGCCCGAGCTGGCCTTGGCTGTTGATGCCATCTTTCCGAATGCCGTGCTGATGGCGAGCCTCAAGGCACTCAGCCAGGAATTCCAGAATTTGCCGGTTTCGGTTTTTACCGAAGGGTTGGGCGGCCCCGAGCAGCGGCTGCGGGACGGCGTGGTGCGCCTTGCACTCAATTCCTTCGTCAGCAGCGCAGGCGCGCGCGATTTCGAATCGGAATTTCTCACCCGCATACCCATGATCCCGGTCGTGGCGAGCGATCACGCGCTGGCCGCGATCG
>JAQGKN010000444.1 GCA_028290085.1 Hyphomicrobiales bacterium | reverse complement strand
CTCGAACCTGCGACCTGCCGCTTAGAAGGCGGCTGCTCTATCCAGCTGAGCTATGGGGCCCGAGGTGTGGGCGTCAGTGCGTCCACTGGTCGATGCGGCTGGGTTTGAAATTGTCCGAATAGGACATGACGCGCCGCGTGGCGGGCTTGGGCTCTTCCACGCGATAGGCGATGCCCTCGCGCTGGGCGTAGGCGACCGCCTCGTCCTGCGTGGCAAACCAGAGCTTGAGCTGGCTGTTCATGTCGCCGGAGCTGGTCCAGCCCATCAGCGGCTCGATTTGGCGCGCTTCACGCGGCATGTATTCGAGCAGCCACGTCTTGCTGCGCGCCGTGCCAGACTGGGTGGCGCTTTTGGCTGGGCGATAAATCCGTGCCGTCATGTCATTCCCGCTCACGTCGAAACGTAGAAGTCACTCATCTTGTCCGCCGGAAACCGACGGGCTTGGTCGGGGTAGCAGGATTCGAACCTACGACCTGAAGTACCCAAAACTTCCGCGCTACCAGACTGCGCTATACCCCGAATATCGCCTAAGTTCCCTGATTTCTCAGAGCCTTTAACCCCGATCGCGGATCGCGTTCCGGGCCAGAGTGCGAACGAAACGTACTCAAGTGAGAGCACGGCGAATAGAAAGTCTCAGCCGCATCCGTTTCGTTCTCGTCGTGGATCTAGCAGATCGGACGGCGATTGCAATGCGGTGGGCGCTTACCGAGACAATAAGCCATGTGCCCTTTCCGTTTCGTTTCGCGGAGCCGGCAGACCGGCTCAGGGCGTGCGGGCTCGCAGGACAAGAACCTTTTTCATCCACCGGAATTCACTGGGTACTACCCGACCAAGGGGGTCGCTATGCCCGAGAAAGAGCTCTTGAAGAAGAACAAGGAACTCATGGCAACCCTGGTTAAACTTCGAGCCGAGATCGCGTTGGCGCAGGCCACTCTCGACACGGCCCACCTTTATTCGAAGTCGATCGCTGCACGGTTTCAGCAGATGCAGGCCGCCATGGAAAACATCAAGCGGCGCACCGGGCCGAAAGGTGTTCTGGCGCAGACCAGCAAGACAGACGACGCTTTTATGGAAGAACTCGCGGAGATTCACGAGATCGCCGTCCACGCGACCAAGGCGACCGACGCGCAGCCTTCCCGAGCCTCGTGACGGGCGAGCAGCCCTGAGGCACCAGGAGTGGCGCCTCAGCGGGGCGAGAACTCGTCGTCCACCCGCTCGCAGCGATAGCCCACGAAGCATTGTCGCGTATCGGCGGCCGGCACCCAGGCGGGCTTGGTGATCTCGTCGGGCAGGCAAAACTGCTGGGTGGCGACGTAGCGGTCGTAAATGTCGGGCCCGCTGCCCAGAACGACGGCGCCCCGCGTGGACACGAGACGGGCGGCGGAAGCGCAACTCATGCGCAAGGAGTCTGGACGCGACTGCGCTTGCGCCTGCGTGCAGGCGAGCCCCAGGCCCATTGCTAACCCCGTCAATGCGAGTTTGGCATGAATGCTGGTCATCACGGCTGCCCTCCTTTGGGCGACGCCAGAAACTGGCGAGGCCTGCGCCATGATAACGAAGAACCGATCATAAGGGATCCCGCTTCTCCGAAGGCGCCGTCGATGTAATCGTTCGAATATTGGTAGGGATCGCTCACCGAGATCGTACGCAGACGGCCCCTGCTGTCGTAATAGGAGGTCGTGTAGGTGCCATCGGGCTCATCGGGTGCGAGCAGCGGGACGAATTGCGTATCCGCATTTCCAGCGACCGGCGACGCGTCGCGCACGTTCTGCGGATAGGGCAATGCCTCGAAGCAGCCGCCCCAGTTCCACGCGGAATTGATGGATGCCAGTTGTGCAAACAGAGCGAGCCGCGTCGTGGCCACCGACGAATCCGCAGCAAAGGCCGGAGTTCGCCATGTCCAGGACGAGGCGCCCGCCGTGTCGACGAATCCAGCCGTGGCATAGGTCGTAGGATCGAGTTTCACGGCGGAAGCAAACGGCACGATCGACATTTTCGTGCGCGGCCCGAGCGAGGGCGAGTTGAATACATAGTTGACGAATTGCGTCGCCGCACTTTTCAGCGCGTCGATCTTGGCGCCACCGGTCGCCTGCTGTGCCATGGATCCTGTGGTGTCGAGCACCAGTGCGATTTCATACGTGCCCTGCGCGAGCGCGGCACAGCTCGAGGCGGACGTCGGTATGGTCGCGATCTGGACCAGAGACATGAAGACAGTCGGGACCACGGTTGCGGCTGCCACGCAGACTTCGCCTGTCGTCGTATTGATCGTCGGCGACGTGTTCACGATCGTCGCGCTCGGATCGCGGCTGATTGCTGTCAGATATGTGCGTGCGGCCTGATAGGCGGCGTCCTGACCGCTGCCCGCAGCGACGTCCTTGGCGAGCGAAAGCGTTATCAGATCGACCGCCTGTTGCAGGTCGCTGCGCTTCTCGTTAAGGCGCGCCAGATCGACAGCCGCGCCCGCGAAGAGAAGCATCGGGAACATCGCTACGCCAAAGATAGTGGCAACATTGCCGCGCTGATCCCGCAGGAAGGCCGCAACCCGCGACCGCACGCCGCTACCGATTCCACTTTCCACGACATCCTCCAGCTCAAGACCGCAGGGTAGACATCGCGTGCTGAAGTAGCGTGAAGAAAATAGAAGCAATGTAATGCTTCGGCCTGGCCGGGGTGTGGTCCGTTAAAATGCAAGGCACTCGAATCACGGGACCGCAAGAGTAATACGGCAACGTAATACCAACAGCTTGCTCGTGACCGTATCTCCAGACGGCGAAAGCGAGACGAGCAGCCAAGACACCAGGCCAGCCATGACCCTTACGCAGACGGATCGAAGGACAGCCAACGAGCGCAGGCTCGGTGGCGAGCGGCGGCAGTCGCAGGGTCTCAATGCCAGCAGCTTTGGCGTGGGTATCAACGGGCGCCCGCCTCGGCGCTTCGGCGTGTCGCGCACGAAAGTCATGCGCTTCTCCATTCTATTGATTGCTCTTGGTTCAGGACTGGGCGCCGCCAGACTCGCGAGCTCGACGCCGGTTGCCGTACCGCTGCAAATCGCGGCTGCCCCCGTCATCGTGGTTCAAGATACAGACGACGTGCTCGTGGCGTCGGCGAACCTGCCTTTGGGCAAAGTCCTCACGCCCCAGGACCTCGCCTGGGAATCGTGGCCCAAAAAGCTCCTCAGCGATCTCTCTATTCGCAAGAGCAACACACCTACCGCGCGTGAAGATATGGTGGGATCGCTGGTGCGTTCCGCCTTCATCCAGGGCGAGCCCATGCGCGCCGAAAAGATTGTACGTGCGAATGGATCTGGTCTTCTCGCGGCCATGTTGCCATCGGGCTATCGCGCGGTTGCCATCAACATCGACACACAGGGCGCCAACACGGCGGGCGGGTTCATTCTCCCCAACGACCGCGTGGACGTCATCCGCACACTGTCGAAGGCCGACCCGACGCGCGGGAATATCGGTGACCAGCGCTTCGAGAGTGAAACCTTGCTGAGCAACATACGCGTTCTTGCCATCGGCCAGAACATTCAGGAGCGGAATGGCGAACGCGTCGTGTCAGGCGCCAATGCCACGCTCGAGGTTGCACCGCGTCAGGCAGAACTGCTGGTTCTCGCGCAGCGTGGGGGGCCGCTGTCGCTAGCCCTTCGCAGCATTTCCGACACCAAGGACGAACCGGCGGCCCCCTCGCCCGCCGCACCGCAAACCGCAGCGTTGACGCCCAGCGTCATTACGGTCGGCGTCACGCGCAAAGGCGCTCGGCAGGAATATTCCGTGCTGGATGTGCAGCGCTGAACTCATGCTGTAGCGCGCGGTCTTCAGGTGCCTATGCGCCGCGCCAGACCATTGCGCACGAGATCCTCGGCAATATCGATCTTGTCGGCGCGGCAGAAGCCGAGCAGCGAATCATCGGCCTGATCATCATTGATATCGCAGGTCACCGCGCGACCGCGCGTGAGAATATCCAGCCGGTTCATGGCGCGTGTGCTGCATGGCTCGACGACACCGTCCAGCCGCTTGCACGTGGCATCGCCTGCCACGGGAACGACGCCCGCGAGCCGTACCACCATGCCGCCGGCATTGAAGCGTAGATTCTCCGCGACTTCGACTTTCCTGAAAACGTGCTGGCCGTTGAGGCGATGGCGCGAGGGCACGTTGCTCTTGTGCGCAGATGGCGAACCCGCGAGCCGCGTGGCGAGAATGCCGGCCGAACCGGGAATCGGGAGGACGGGATCGCGCATCGTTGTGACACGCAGACGGGCGCGGACTGACGTATCGCGGGTATTCTCATCCAGGGTCGCTACATGCTGAACGGGTGCAACAGTCGTGTCGCGTGGCATCGCCGCCGAAGCTGCTGCAACAAGTGCAGGCATCACGATGGGAGCGAGCCAGAGCACATGAAAAAGCACATGCGCGCTGCGATCGTAGCGCAGCCGCTTCGAACGATTCACAACCATGATACGCGTTCCCGAACGGAGATCGTCATCCGTGCAGATTAACGCACGTGAATGGAGCAAGGCTGAAAGCGACAGATCGCAATTTCTGCATAAACTCTTGTCAAATCTAATTATATCCAGAAAGGAAATTTTCAGTCTGGTGCTCGATTAACGCGCATTTACCATGCACGTTTACGGATCTCACCCTTCCGTGCGCCGAATGTACGTTTGAATACAGAGCTGGCATTCGGGGTACGAACGCAAATGCGCTTCGCAACATTTTCTTTTCGCCGTTCAGGCATGACTTCCGCTCTCGCAATGAGCGTGCGCGCGGTACGTTCCCTGCCCTGCGTTTCTATCGTCGTTGTACTGGCCTCACTGGTGGTTCCGACTGTTGCGAGCAGTGCAGCGCGTGCAGCAGCCCGAACACAAATCCTGCGGCTGTCGCCCGAAGCCTCACGCGACCTGACCGTCGCCATTGGTGCGACAGAGACGTTCCGAACGACCAATTCCTATGTCGATCTCGTTGTCGGCGATCCCGACATTGCCGATGTGATGCCGCTCACCGACCAGTCTTTCTACATTCACGGCCGCAAACTCGGAACCACCACGATCTCGGCCTACAGCGCGGATAAATCGCTCGTGGGCACCATAGACGTCGAGGTCTCCTACAACACAAAACGGCTACAGGCCGAGTTGCGTCGACGCCTGCCGGAAGCTCGGATCGAGGCGGCCTCGATCAATGGACGCATCATTCTTTCTGGCACCGTGAGCGACAGCGTCACTCTCGACAAGGCAGTGGAACTCGCCA
>JAQGKN010000438.1 GCA_028290085.1 Hyphomicrobiales bacterium | reverse complement strand
TTGTCGATTATGTGCTAATCGAAGACACCGGATCGACCGACGGCACCCAGGCAATTATTCGCAACTGGTTGGACATGTGCGGGATACCGGGCGAGGTGGTCGAGGAACCGTGGCGAGATTTTGCGTCGAACCGATCAGACGCCCTGCGCCGACTTCGCGCGCACACAAATATCGATTACGCCTTCGTTATAGATGCGGATGACCTGCTTTCAATTGACGCTGACTGCAATATAGGAGATCTCAAGCACTCTTTGAGCGCTGACTTTTACGATGTGGAAATCGTTCATGGTGGCATCAAGCATCACCGACCCCATCTGTTCCGTAACCGCCTCGACTTCTCTTACCGGGGTGTCCTTCACGAATTTGTGGAGACTCCGCCAGGGCCGCTGACACGCGTTAATCTACCGTCGATGCGGATCCATGCATCGACATCAGGCGCGCGTAGCCATAATGCCCGGAAATATCATGATGACGCGGCACTGCTTGAAAAAGCGCTAGCGAACGAAGTCGATCCGTTTCTGATTTCGCGCTATTGTTTTTACTTGGCCCAAAGCTACCGCGATTGCGGTGAGTTGCCCAAGGCTTTGGAAAATTATCTGATGCGGGCCGAGTTAGGTTTTTGGAACGAAGAGGTTTACGTGAGCCTGCTGAGGGCTGGTCAAATTCTCACATCGATGGGGCGACCGTTTGACGAGGTGATCGAGATGTTTCGGCGAGCTGAAATCGTCGTGCCGCTGCGCGCGGAGGCGCTGCACGCGGCGGCGCACTATTGTCGTACCAAAGGCGAGAATGGGCGTGGTGCGCAGTTTGCGCGTCGTGCCGCGCAACTGACGATGCCAGATGGAGGGTTGTTCCTGGAGCCCTGGGTCTATGACTATGGGGCGCTCGACGAACTGGCCGTCAATGCCTATTGGGCGGGATCTTACCGCGAATGTCTGGACGCGAGTCTGAAGCTCCTTGCGGAGCGACCGATCCCGAACGAGATGCGTAGCAGAGTCTTGGCCAATGCGATGGCGGCGACCGAGCATTTGCCCAAGGATCCGCAACGCGGCCGGCTGGGCGCTGACGGCTTTCTCGAGCAACATTCGCTCGGGGCGGCGCGGCCGCTGTTTGCGCCGCCCCCGATGTTCCCGCGCATTCTCGTCGCTATCCTCGCCAAACAGAAAGAGCCATGCCTGGCCCTCTATTTAAAATGCATCGAGGAGCTTGATTATCCCAAATCAAGCATCGTCCTTAGCGTTCGGACAAACAACAACACCGACCGGACCGAGTTCATTCTCAAGGAATGGCTCGATCGGGTGGGGCCACAATATGCGGCGGTAGAATTCGATGCGAGCGATGTCGCGACGCGAGTCGAACGCTACGGCCCGCACGAATGGAATGCCGCGCGTTTCTCCGTCCTTGGCGAGATCCGCAAGCAGAGCCTTCAGCGCACGCTTGAGCTGCAATGCGACTTTTACTTTGTCGTAGACCTCGATAATTTTATCCGGCCATGCACGCTGAAGGAACTGGTCGCGCTACAGCTGCCGATCGTGGCGCCCTTCCTGCGTGCAATGCCAAAGGGCGCCTTTTACTCCAATTATCATGCCGAGGTGGATGACAAGGGATATTACGCTCCGTGCGACCAATATTTGTGGATCCTTGAACGACACGTGCGTGGCTTGATCGAGGTACCGGTCGTGCATTGCACCTATCTGGTGCGGGCGGATGTCATCTCGAAACTTTCGTACTTGGATATGTCCGGGCGGTACGAATATGTGATCTTCGCCGATTCTGCGCGGAAGCAGCAAATCCCACAATATCTCGATAACCGTCAGGTTTATGGCTACATCACCTTCCAGGATGGGCCTCTGCATTTTGATGGTGACATCGCTCTGGCGGAGAGACAGATCGAAGATGCAAAGGACAGATCCTTCGAATTCGCGAGCGCGTTTGAAGAAAACGAGGCCGTCGCGTCCGAGCCATGAAATGATAGCCAAGGCCGAATCTCGCGGGCTGAGGATGAACTGAATATTCAACAGGGAGGCTCACATGGATGCTTTTCTATTGAACATGGAAAAAGATGTGCGGAGACTTGAGCGGTTCACCCAGCGGTGTCCGCCCGGGCTCAGCGTCTGTAGACTCGTGGGCGTTCCTGGAAGCGAGCTCAGCAGAGATCTGCTGGCGAGGGAAGGAATGATCCTGCCAGATCTCCATTACAGCAATCCTGCGCTGGGGAACGCGCATTCACACGTCTCTCTTTGGCGACTGGCGATCGTGGGAAACCGAACGGTGACAATACTCGAGGATGACGCAGTGCTGAGTTTCGATTTTGTCGTGAAGGCGAATGAGCTGTTGGATAAAGTGGATGGTGACTGGGATATCCTCCTTTGGGGTTGGAACTTCGATGCATTCTTATGGGTCGAAATGCCGGAGCGCGTGGGCATTGCAAAAATCCAATGCGATGAAACGTTACTGCGGCATAACATCGAGCACTTTATGACCCAGCGCGTTGAACGCGTGACTCTCCGACTGCGGCATGCGTTTGGCATTATGTCGTACAGCGTGAGCCCGAAGGGGGCCCGGCGCTTGATCGATATATGCCTTCCTCTTTCAAACGAGCTGGTTGCTTTTCCAGATTGTGGTGTTGTGGTTGAGAACAAAACGATCGACGCGCGCATGAACCTTGCCTTTCCCCAGATCAACGGTTTCGTGTGCTTCCCGCCCTTGGCTGTTTCAGAAAATAAGCACGAACGGTCCAACATTTGGGGCGTCGGGCCCTAGCAGCGGCTGCAGACGTCGGGACGTTTCGCTTTGGCTGGGGGCCTGGCGGGGTGTAACTCCGTTAGCTAGCTCCGCCCGTGAGCATTATTTCGGCCGCCGTGAGTACCGCACGGCCAACTGCAGTAGTCTCACCCGCCGACGGCCGCCAGCGTGAATGCGCATCGGCCAGCGGATAGCCTTGCCAAGCTCCTACATCGGGGTCTACGCATTAAGACCGCGGGCAGGCGCAGCCCCACTGCCGGCATATGAACTGAGTTATACCACCTCCCACTATGCGTTAGTCGTGTGGGCTACCCCAGCCGATCGGGTCGACCTTTCCGCTTTGAAGACGAAAGCCGGTGACTTGGAGACTGGTGCGCTCGCGCGTACCATGTCAGGCGGCATGATCGTCGGCTCGGCGGTGGACCATTGGGAACGGATTTGTCCGGGCGTGCCGACGGTCGGGTTTTGCGTCGACAGAGCCCATAGCGAACTCGTTGCCGAGAGGTTCCGCGAACGCCGGCATCGCGCTCTCCACCTCGACGGTGAGACGCCATCGGCTCAACGGCGGGCCGCGATCACACCAAGGTAGAAAGGGCGACCGCGACATCTTTCTCGCCGGCGGTGCCCACGTCAGTCGGCCCCTTGAGAGCCTCCGCTTCGCCCCCCTTCAGGTCGATGGCGCCGCTGTTCATATGCTGCACCCGGAAGAATTTCAGCGCGACGTCATCGTCGAGCGTGAATTCGATCCATCGCCCGGGCGCGGCAACTTCGACGAGAGGTTGCGCAGGAAGGCATACAACCGCTCGAGCCCGTCGTCGAAATAGGGCATTATCTGCGAAAGGAAGGCATAAAGGTTGATGAAGGCGGTCGTCTGACCTCGGATTTCGTCCTGCACGGCTTCTTCGAGTTTATTGAAGCGCTCAACCGATTGGTCGAGGACGGCATTCATCGTCTTGTGGTCCTGGCCGCTAGATTTTCAGCCGGTGATGCGCGACTAGCAGTTTCGCGGCGCGGCGCAGACGCACATCGCCAAGGAGGTTTATGAGCGCATCAGGAAGAATGGATTAGATGATTCCGATGGGGCGTCGAAGCCCGACGCCTGATGCGCCCCGGCGATGGTCCGTGGAAGCAGGGATCCTGTCATCAGGCCGTACCGCGTCCTTAGCCCTGAGGAGGAGCGATGCTGGGCGTCTGCACGGCCGTCTTCGTCGAGCGCCTGGTGACCCCTTCGCACTCGATCGAGGCCCTGCGCTCATTACACAATGTAAGATCAATTGTAAGAACAGCGCCGCTGGTTAAAGCCGTAGATGCTGCAAATACAAGGAGTTCGCCAAACAAGTTGGCGGAAGGGGTGGGATTCGAACCCACGGTAGGCTTTCACCCACGGCGGTTTTCAAGACCGCTGCCTTAAACCCCTCGGCCACCCTTCCAGACCTGAGCGAGGCTGGACACCTGCGCGTCTGCACGCGCTCCGTCTCCCGAACAACGCGGGGACTGCGGCGTTGATACCCAAAGGTGTGGTGGTTGTCGAGTGCAGCCCGGCGCGCAAAATTTGTCGGCTCGCGTGAAGCCGAACCCCGCGCAGCTTCGTACCTGAAATATCGAAGCGCCAGGCCAGGGGCACAGACATGGCAAAAATTAGTGGATCGCTTTTCGGCATCGCCTGCCTCTCGACCCTGTCGGGCGGCGCCATGGCTGCCTCGCAAAATCTTTCCGGTCCCGAACTGGGACACGTCGTCTCGGGCAGGCAGATCTACCTAGCGACGCCGCTCGGCGGTGAATTCCCGCTGAATTATCGCGCGGACGGACGGGTCGATGGCACCGGTGACGCGGTCGGATTGGGCAAATTCATGCAGCCCAAGGATAGCGGACGCTGGTGGATTGCGGGCGACAAGCTCTGCCAGAAATGGACGAACTGGTATGATGGCAAGGTCTTCTGCTTCACGCTGACCAAAACGGGCGAGAACCGCCTGGCGTGGCAGCGCGACGACGGCATGACCGGCACGGCCCGCATCGGCAATTGAGCGCCAACGCACCTCGCCGCAATTTGGTCCCATTTGCCGGGCCTAGCTGCCTTTAAATCAGGGGCAGACCATCCGACTCGGGGCCAAAGTTGCGTCCCGACCGGGTTCGATGGAAAACCTTTCCTTAACCGACCTCGCGCAAAAGTGGGGATTGCCGTGGATGGTCATCCCGCGATCTCGACATGCGCCGCCGAGACTTGAGGGACAGCGATCCATGCGCATCCGGTGGAATTTTGGTGTTGCGTACCGCCTCATGCGTTTTTGTGATTCTGTGTCCATACTTTCACTTGCCACGCGGCTGAAAAGCCTGCGGGCAGGGCTCCCTGTGGCGGTCACTCCGGTACTTTGCCTGCTGGCGGTCGCCGGCTGTGCGCAGAAGCCTGTGGGACGTCAGGCCTCCAAGGAATATTTCCCGACTTCGGTCTACGGCGCGGCAAGCCCGCGCGTGGTGGCCGACGGCGAGGCTGTTCCACGCGGCGGCGGGCGCTATCTCGTCGGTCGCCCCTATACGGTCGCCGGCCGCATGTATTACCCCCGCGAGGTCGCCGCTGCGACGGCCCAGCAGGGCAAGGCGTCCTGGTACGGCTCGGCTTTTCACGGCCGCCGCACCGCCAATGGCGAAGTCTACGACATGCGATCGGTCACAGCCGCGCACCCGACATGGCCGCTGCCGAGCTATGCGCGCGTCACCAATACGCGCAACGGCCGCTCGATGATCGTGCGCGTCAACGATCGCGGCCCCTACCACGCCGGTCGCGTGATGGACGTTTCTTCCCGCGTCGCCGATGCCCTTGATTTCAAGCGCTACGGCACAGCCGACGTGAAAATCGAATATGTCGGCAAGGCCGGTCTTGCTGGGTCGGATGACCAGTTGCTGATGGCGAGCTTGCGAATAGATGGGCGGCCCGCCACCCTGGATGGCAATCCTGCTGCACCGGCGACCATGATCGCACAGGCGCCCGAGGCCGAGCCTGAAGCGCAGACCACCGTCGTGGCGGCTGCGCCGCGCACCTCCATTTTCCAGGCGCCTGTCGCCTCGCCGATCCAGGTGGCCGAAGCCCGCCCGCCGGAGGATGCCACGAGCTTTGCGCCTGTCACGTCCATGCTGCCGCTTGCGCCACCTCTGCCGCCGATCCGCCCAACCTCTCTGGGCATGCGCTGACCAAGCGCGGGGATCGTCTGTCCCCGTTGCTTTTGACGTTTTGCCAGTGCACAGTCCGCCAAAATCAGAGGCGGTGCCCCGCTTGCGCGGGACGAGTCAAACTCGAGGCTTTCGTGGCTTTTTCCTTCAGGCTTATGCGGATCGCCATGTTGGTTTTCGCAGGCTTGCTGGCCGCGAAGGACTTGGTCGTTTCGGCGCAAGCGCAGCAAACGTTTCAATCCAGCGCTCCCAGTGCCATTTTGATGGATGCCGAAAGCAAGTCGGTGCTGTTCGAAAAGAACGCAGATCAGCTGGTTTCACCCGCCTCGCTCGCCAAGATCATGACCGCCGAAATCGTCTTCCGTGAGTTGAAGGAAGGACGGCT